>NZ_QBJC02000040.1:0-10135 GCF_003057695.2 Pseudocitrobacter sp. RIT415
TATAAAATCTTATCAATAACGTAAGTTACAAATAATAAGAAATGCCATAACCCCGTCAGGCGACGCATTATGAAACAAACAAATTCCTGGGGATTACAGAAGATTCAGGCACAGGGCATTACCGATAATACGGTTTACGCCACTGCCGGAACGCAGATTATTTTTACCGTCGCTGCCCCGTGGATGCCTGTTTTTGAGGTGGATGATGAAGCAGTCATTGCGCTCAGTCTAACCCGCCACGAAGAGGCATGGTGGATAATTAATCAATCTGATGAATATTGCTGTACGGTAAATGATCAAATCATCGAGCCGTATCACCGTATGCGCCTGAATGAAGGGGACCTGATTGAATGGGGGCTGTCCTCCTGGCGTCTTGTACGTGGCAATCCCCCCCCTCCTGCTCCACACGCGGATAAGACGACATCGCAGACTGCCGCTTCGCCGGAAACGATGACCGAATACCTGGACCTGGACTGGTTCAGGCAGCAGCATCAGTCTTCGCAAAACCCGTTCGATATCATTCCGGTTCATGGTGCATCCACCGCCGGAGGCGACCCGGAAACAGAGAACACCCTGACCCGGCTTTATCAGGAATACCGCGAGGCGTTGTTGTCCCCCGGTCAGGATATTCACCGCCAGGCCGATCCCTTTCCCTTTAACGGAGAGGCAGCCACGCAGGATCTGGCCTCATTGCGCGATCTGACGGCTGAAGCCGGTACATTGCAGGACATGGTCACCGGCGGGTTAAGCATTGACGCCATTCTCGATGTGCTGGACGCCACCGGTGAAAGTGAAACCGCTTGGCCTGCCGAAAGCACCCTCCCCGATATTCTGCATCTGCTCTCCCCGGAATACGTACCGGAAACGGCGCATAACACCGTTCTGCCCGACCTGACACGGAAAGAACATCGCATCATCGGCATTGACAGCCATTACCGGATAAACCCGGCGCAACAACACGGAGATCTTCCTCATGACAAAAAATAATGTGCTGCCTGCCTCACTGTCAGCACTGCTGCGGGATTATTCCTTGGCGGAAGGCATTCAGATGGCAGAGCAACAGGTCAGGATGCACCCGGCGCAGGCCTCCCACCGCCACAGCCTGTTTCAGTTGCTGTGTGTGACAGGCTGCTGGTCGCGGGCGCTGCAACAGATCCAGTTGTGCGCCCGGATGGACGCAAATTATACCCGCGAGGCGCAGATATTTGGGGAGTTGATCCGCTGTGAGATCTACCGCCAGTCCTGCTTTCAGGGGGAACAGCAGCCCGGTTTTATTCTTCCGCCGCCCGCCTGGATGGAGGATCTGCTGGCCGCCCTCGCCTGTAACGCCCGTGGCGAGACGCCGGAGGCCGATGCCCACCGCAGCCGTGCGCTGAATGCCATGACAGAAGTCAGCGGGCAGTGGAACGGCGGCACATTTGACTGGATAAGCGACAGTGATTCCCGTACCGGCCCGGTACTCGAACTGATCGCGGGCGGGGTATATATCTGGCTGCCATTTTCACAGATCCGCTCGCTGAAATCGCCGCAGCCTGCGCATCTGACCGATTTGCTCTGGAAACCCGTTAACGTCACACTACAAAATGGCGACACGCACAGCGCCTGGCTGTTTCCCCGCTACAGCGGCTCTGAAAATGCGCCTGACCCCCTGCGCCTGTGCCGGGAAACCGTCTGGCAGGACGGGCCGGGCGAGACGCTGGTACAGGCGCTGGGGCAAAAAGTGTGGCTCACCGGCCACGGCGATATCAGCCTGCTGGATTTGTCCACCTGTACCTTTAATACCTCCGGAGGAAGCGACGCGTGAACGCTTCCCGCCAGCGTCCGGCCAACCACCTGCTCCCCACGTTGTTTGACCGCCTGTGCGACGATGCGCCAGACCAGAAACGTGACCACGACATCAGCGTCAGCCCGGTACAGTTAAAAGAAATCATTCGCCGGGATTTGTCGTTTCTGCTTAACACCATCAGCCAAGAAGATGATATTGATGCCGCGCGTTACCCGCAGGCAGCAGCTTCCGTACTGAACTACGGCCTGCCGCCACTGGCGGGCAGCTTTCTGTATGAACACAAATGGGACGATATCCGCAGGGCTATTTTGCGCACCATCACCCGGTTTGAACCCCGCCTGAAAGCGTCCACCCTGCAAATCATCCCGCTCCAGGATGAACGCCGCCAGAGCGGTCATAACACACTACAGTTTGAAATTCGCGGCGAGATCCTCACACAGCCCTATCCCACGGCGTTTCGGGTACGCAGTGCGCTGGATATGGAGCAGAGCCGCATTACGTTTTTTTAATACAGAGGATGACCGATGGATCCACGGCTACTGGAATACTACAACCGCGAGCTGAGCTACCTGCGGGAAACGGGAGCCGAATTTGCCGCCCGTCATCCCAAAGTCGCTGCCCGGCTGGGGATGCAGGGAACGGATATTGCCGATCCGTATGTGGAGCGGATGATCGAAGCCTTCAGCTTCCTGACCGCCCGCACACAGCTTAAAATTGACGCCGAGTTTCCCCGCTTCACCCAGCGCCTGCTGGAAGTGGTCAGCCCCAATTACATCACGCCCACACCCTCGATGAGCGTGGCGCAGTTGCATCCCGATCGGGAGGAAGGCGATCTGGCGAAGGGCTTCACCGTCCCGCGCGATACTGCTTTTTTCTCCGCTATCCCGGAAGGCGAAAGTACCGTCTGCCAGTTTCGCAGCAGCCAGGATGTGACGCTGTGGCCGCTCGCCATCGAAGAGGCGCGCCTGACCGCCGCGCCGCCGGATATGCCCGCTCTGCACCGCTACCTGCCAGCTAACATTCACGTCGCCGGGGCGCTGCGCATTACCCTGCGCACCTTCGGTGAACTGACCTTCAGCCAGCTTGCCGGGCTGGACAGGCTGCCGCTCTATCTCTGTGGCGAGGAGCGCACGGCCTCACACCTGTTCGAACTGCTGCACACCAGCGCCATTGCCACCCTGGCAGGCATTCCGGGTCATTTTGACGGCGTACTGGATGTGAACCTGAAACAGCCCGTCATGTACGAGGGTCTGGAGCCGGATCAGGGGCTGTTGCCGCTGGCATGGAACGTATTCCACGGCCATAACCTGTTGCATGAATATTTTGCCTGCCCGGAACGCTTTTATTTTTTCACCCCAACGGGTCTGTCTGCCGGGTTACAAAAAATTCACGGCGGCGTGGCGGAGATTGTTATCTTACTGAACCGCCTGCCGCCGGACTGGCTGATCCACCAGACCAATGCGGCACAGTTCAGCCTGTTCTGCACCCCGGTGGTCAACCTGTTTCCCCGCGTCACCGCCCGGATCGATGTCACCCACAGCACGACAGAGCAGCACCTGGTGGTGGACAGGACCCATCCGCTGGACTATGAGGTGTTTTCGGTCCAGGAAGTGGAGGGGCTGGAAGCCGACACTACTCGGAAGATGACCTTTCGCCCGCTCTACCACACCCGCAATAACGATGAAGGCAACCACGGGCGCTATTTTTCCCTGCGCCGGGAGCCGCGCCGGTTGTCGGAAAACGCCCGCCGCTACGGCACCCGCACCCCCTATACGGGATCGGAGGTATTCCTGTCGCTGGTTGACCAGTATGAAGCGCCGTACCCGGAAAATCTGCGCCATATCACCATCACGGCCATGGTCACCAACCGTGATCTGCCCTGTCTTATTGCACGCAATGGCCGGGACGATCTGACCGTGGATGCGGCCATCCCGGTGGCGGGCGTGGGGCTGATCCGCCCGCCGCGTCCGCCGCAGCCTCCGCTGGCGGAACGGGAAATGGCCTGGCGGTTGATCCGCCAGTTATCCTTTAATTATCTGCCGCTGGCCGATCTGGATCACCGTACCGGCGGCCAGGCGCTGCGCGATCTGCTGAACCTGTTTATTCCGGCGCATGACAGTCCGCAATCACGCCAGGTACACAGCCTGATCGGCTGCAAAACAACGCCGGTCACCCGCCGTCTGCCCGGTTCCGGGCTGCTGGTCTATGGACGCGGCGTCAGTTGTGAACTGACCGTAGATGAAGAGGGTTTTTCTGGCATCAGCCCGTATCTGTTCGGGCTGGTGCTGGAGCACTATATCGCCCGTCATGTTTCCATTAATACCTTCTCACAGATGACGCTGCACAGCATGCAGCGCGGCAAAATTATGACCTGGCCTGTCAGGGCGGGACAGCGGGGAAGTGTATGAGCGACGATTTCACTCAGGCGCAGGAAAAACCCTGGCGTTACGGTTTTCTGAACCTGATGCGCCGCGTGGATGTGCAGTTGTGTACCGTCCCGGCAGGCAGTACCTGGCAACCACGGATGGAAAAATTTCGCCTCGGACAAACACCTGCTCTGACCTTTTCGCCACGGGAAATCGCCAGCGTAAGCTGGCAGGAAGGACGCCTGCACATCAGCCTGTACAGTCTCGGGCTGTGGGGGCCAAACGGCCCACTGCCGCTGCACTACACCGAACTGGCGCGCAACCGGACCGAAAGCCGCCGCGATCCGACACTGACCCGTTTTTCCGATCTTTTTCATCACCGCTGGCTGACGCAGTTTTACCAGGCATGGCACAGCGCCCAGTCCGCCGGAGGCGGCCTGGATAAACCGGAACATGACCGCTTTGCCTTTTATATCGCCAGCCTCAGCGGGCAGAATTTGCAGGAGAGTGCAGACAGCCCGTTGCCGGATCATGTTCGCCTGGCGGCATCGGCCCATCTGGTGCGTGAGTCCCGCAATCCGGATGGGCTGGCCGCCACGCTGGCGCACTATTTCGGCGTGCCTTTCCGGATACAGGAGTATGTCCTGCACTGGATAGCCGTGGCGGATGATGAAATCACCCGGCTGGGGATACCTGCTCCCTCTTCCGTTATTGGCAATGGCGCACTCATCGGCCAGGCCGTGCCGGACATGCAGTATAAGTTCCGGCTGATCATCGGCCCGCTGACGCTGGAAGATTACCGGCGTTTTCTGCCTGGCGGCAACAACCTGCCGGTACTGGCGGAACTGGTTCGCGCCTTCACCGGGTTTGAATACTGCTGGGAAATTGAGCTACAGCTTAAACCACACGCTGCCCCTCCGGCTGTTATCGGTGGTCCATACCAGTTAGGCTGGACCGCCTGGGCGGGTAAAGCCATGCACGACAAACCGGTAACGGGCATGATTTTCGAACCTGAACACTATCTGGCGCACTGAGGATAATTAAATGGATACATCCCTGTCTGACCCTGTTTCGACGGAATGCCCCTGCGGCCCGGATCTGGAGTACGATCCAGAGTACCTGCTGCTGTTCACCCGCGCCGCGCCGCGTGAAGAGGCGCAATATGGCGATTTTGTCAGTACGCCGGAAACCATTAACTGGGCGGAGCTTGAGCGGGATGCCCGCCGCCTGCTGACGCGCAGCAAAGATATCCGTATTCTGGTTGTCCTGCTGCGCTGCCGTATCCAGCAGGCCGGTGCCAGGGGACTGGCGGAGGCACTCACGCTGCTGGAAACGCTGTGCGCCACGTACCCGGACGCCATCCACCCACAACTGCTCGCGACTGAAGATACCACCGCCGAAGAGGCGGCTGTGGCACGCAGTAACGCCCTGTCGGCTCTGCTGGACCACGAAGGCATCATGGCGGATATTCGTGGTATCACGCTGTCAAACAATGTCGCCATGCGCCTTCAGGTACGGGATGTAGAGCGTTCGCTGTCTGCATCACGCCCGGCGGATGCGCTGGCGCCGGAATCGGTACGCCAGCAACTGGCCGACCTGGAAGCGCGTGGCGCACTGCCGCTGGACGCCTTTCGCCAGGCCGCAGAAGTCACTGAGCGGCTGCAACGCCATGCGCGTGAAACGCTGAATGACCAGGCACCGGACTTCTCCCGTCTGACGCAACTGCTGGCCCTGTTGCCGGGGGCGGTACAGACCACCACGCCGGAAATCCCGCTGCAACCGCAGGCGATTCAGCCGGAGAGCGCCGCCATCGATCATACTGAACAGATGCAGGCAGAGCACGTTGCGCCACCGGTGCATATCGCGGCGGGAATATCGCCGATGCCCGGCGCAGAACCCCGGCAAATCAGCGACCGGAACGACGCGCTGGAACGTCTGCGGGTCATCCGTCGCTGGTTTGAACACAGCGAGCCGAGCAGTCCGACCATTCCATTGCTGCGCCAGGCGGAACGTCTGGTGGGTAAACGGTTCTCGGAGGTGATCAATGAGATCCCGCCAGAACTGCTGGAGAAGTGGGATGCGCTGGAGTGATGCTAAACATGTTCAGGGCGATTTTCTCCGGGATTATCTGGACGGTAGCAGCATTACGCTGGCAGCTGCGCTGAATATTTCCCGTTCCCGGTTATCCCTTATTCTCAATGGACATGCGCCAGTGAAGGCTGATATGGCGCTGCGTCTGGCGGTACTGCTGAATACCCGCGCTAAACTGTGGGCGGGTATGCAGGCTGAGTATGACCTCTGGCAGGCGCTGCAAAAGCCACAGCCCATTATCCGGCCACTGCGGAGTTAACTCAGCGTTTTTACATTCACAAATTTTCGATTAGTTCAAGGGGAAACTCTATTTCCGGAAAAATGAGTTTCCCCTTTCTGCGCCAGAAATAACGGTGTAATCTCTCTCCTGCAATAAGCTGTCTGTTGACAGCCCCTTTGGCTTCATGGTCTGCAAGAAGCCCCTGATTTATCAGGACGACCAGCCCCCTGCTACCGGTACGACCTCCGCAATACCGGAACGCGAAAGCGTTTGAGGCTAATAGTACATACACCGGACGGCTTCATCGTCATCGCTTAACGGCAACAGTCTTCACCGGCTGCACGGCTTCTCTTTTCCGGAATTTTCCCGGCCCATTTACACCCTGCTGATTGCCAGCGCCCTTTACATGATGGACTGCGGCCTGCATTGCCGCCAGGCATTTGCTGCCGCGTGGCCGTTAACCTGCACCAGACTGTTAATTTTCAGCTCCTGCGCCAGACCAGGGCGTCAGTCGCTCACGCAGAGTGAGAGACTGACGCCCGCAGAAATATTCATCTGCACCAGCCATATCAACGGTTCCAGCCACTGGCGAGCTTCTGACGTCGCTTATTCAGCATTTATCTCAACCATTCATTCACAAAAGGAGAACATGAGCCAGTACCGGAGGGGGACCACCAGGACGGTCCGGGGGATGGCCTGCGAAAGCAGGCGGACGCTCTGAGAGCACAACCGATACCCCGCAAAACCTCAACAGCCGTCGCCCCGGCGCTCAGGTACTGCTCGCGGCCCCGACAAAAATCAGGGGCTATCGGCCTACGCGCCGGGGAAAGCTGTATCCGTTGTCTGTTGTGGTGTTGTGAAAATCAGGAGCGAGAGAAGAGGAAAAGCAAAATGGGTATGCTGGAAAGAGAGATGAAAAACCTGGCGCGAAGCACTGGCACACGGCGATACCCGGCTGACCGTGGTACTCGGCACCAAAGGCGGGCGGCCCCGCGACACCCTTATTCAGGATGCTGGCGCAGTTAAACAGGCGCTCGATAATGCCATTACGGTGGCTGAACAGCGTAACGGCAGGCTGATTGATGCCGCGAGCCTTAAACAGGCAATGAAATACTGGGGCAATCATACAAAACGTATGGGAATACTCCTCACATTCACTGCGCTACGCATGGGCGGAGGACGATATCCGCCGCTATCTGGCGCAGGGGGTAAACGGGTTTTGCTGGCGCATATTCAGATTATCCGGATAATTTATTATTTTCCCTGTCAGCATCTGGCGCATTATCCTTTCGTATCTGATGAGATCTCCGGGTGAAATTAATAACAGTCATTACCCGACATAAATTTGGGGAGGGAAATTTCCGTGCAATTACTATCATAATAAATTAATTCTGGTGCAAACTGTTATGACGCACTCCTGAATAAACTGTCTGCGCCAGAAAGGGAAAGGGCAATAAGGGTTAAGGGACGATAAGAGTAACAGCTCCTGACCAGAAAGGGCCAAAATCAAAGGGCCAGAAACTGGCGCAGTTCTGAATGGATAAAGCGGCGGGATGCTGGTGCAAATACCGGATTATCCGGGACGGGCGCAGATTATTTGTCTCTGTATATCTGGTGCAGTTTTCATGTATTCCAGGAAAAATTGTCCGGAATTTTATGGCGAAGATATTCTGGAGTATTAACGGGTAATTTCACTAAAATATCGTTTATTGAGTAACATTCCGGTGAGCTTTCACTGATGCATTTTTATCCTGAATTATCAGGAACCAGATGATTTTTGGCGTTTTGCAGACAAAAAATTAAAGCAGATCCCGGTCAGTCAGGGTCTGCTTTTCATTTTTAATATTATTCAGATAGCATTATTACGGCAGGGATTTATCATCCCCGTTATATCATCCTCGCCGCCACGGAGGCCTCACTGATCTGCCTTCCCCACCAGTCCATGCTCTCCACCCGCTGCGCCAGATGCGTTGAACGATCATAGGGCTTCAGCATTTTAAGCCCGTTATCTTTGTCTCTGGCATGGGCCAGAACGGCATCCACAACATCCGCCGGAAACCCGGCGTCGATCATTGCCGTACAGCCCAGCGCCCGGAAGCCATGAGAGACCAGTTCACCGCCAAACCCCATTCGCCACAGCGCCTTATTGACCGTTTCGCTGTTCATTGGCTGGCTGCGTTTCACCCTGCCGGGGAACACAAACGGCGAGTGGCTGCCCAGGATCTAATCTGCTCCACCACCGCGATAGCCTGCGGCGACAGCGGCACCTTATGCTCACGACGTTTCTTCATCCGTTCTGCCGGAATGGTCCAGAGTTTTTTCTCCGTGTCGATTTCACTCCACATCGTGCCCACCGCTTCACCGGGGCGCACCAGGGTCAGAAGCTGCCATTTCAGCAGGCAGCGCGTCATCAGCGCCAGGTTGGTGTTTTCAAAACGCAGCATCAGCTCAGGCAAACGTTCCGGGGGAATGGAAGCCATATGCTGCGTTTTTGGTTTCTCAAACACTTCACCAATGGTGGAGGCCAGGTTAGCATCCAGCAGACCGGAGTTAATGGCAAATTTCATGACCTCATTAATGCGCTGCATCAGGCGGCGCAGGGTTTCCAGCGCGCCACGCGCACGCACCGGATCAAGCGCCGCAATCAGGGTATACGCTTTCAGTTCCGTGACCGGCGTCTGCCCGATGGCCGGGAAAACATCTTTTCCAGTGATTTCCAGATATCGTCCGCGTGGACATCTGAAATGCCTCTGGTTTTTTTCAGCGCAAACCATTTTGTCGCCACGTTGATAAACAGGCTGTCAGTGGCGATTTTTTCCTGCGCTGCCGCTTCACTGGCCTGTTTGCCGGGATCAACGCCCTGAACCAGCAGCGCCAGCTTTTCAGCATGGAGTGTGCGGGCGCTGGCAAGCGACATAACAGGGTAATAGCCTAATGTGATGGTGGTGCGGGTGGTGGTGCCGGGGCGTTTGTAGCGAAAGCGCCAGATTTTTTTACCGGTAGTTCTGACGAACAGGGTCAGCCCCTGTCCGTCGAACAGTTCGTGATCTTTGGCAGCAGGTTTAGCCTTCTGGACTTCGGAGGCGGAAAGCGGGCGGGTAAGAACAGCCATGACAGTGAAAGAAGTGGCGGTAGTATCCTGTTTCCGCTGATATTTCAAGAGGAAACTGGAAATGGGCCTACAAATTTTTCGCCACCTGCCCATAGGCCCACCAATTGGCCTATTTGCATCAGATTCCATGATCTGTGATGGAAACTGTTGAGACGAAAAAAAACCGTATCCCTTTGACAGTGATACGGTTTTCTTACTTTATGAGATGTCTAAAAACACCCCGAGAACTGTAAGTGGCGGAACGGACGGGACTCGAACCCGCGACCCCCTGCGTGACAGGCAGGTATTCTAACCGACTGAACTACCGCTCCACCGAATTTCTTTGTCACTACCCGGATTTTCATCCTGGTTTACTGCAATTTGATGCCTGGCAGTTTATGAATCACTTTGTGATTCACCCTTCGGGCCGTTGCTTCGCAACGTTCAAAAGCTTTCGCTTTTGGCCTACTCTCTTATCGAGTAGCGAACTGCCTCAAAGATCAGTGCCATACTTCTTTATTTGATGCCTGGCAGTTCCCTACTCTCGCATGGGGAGACCCCACACTACCATCGGCGCTACG
>NZ_QBJC02000041.1:0-8753 GCF_003057695.2 Pseudocitrobacter sp. RIT415
GGCCCTGGAAGTATCCAAAAGCGCATAAAAAGAGCCAGTCAGTCGCTTAACTGACTGGCATTACAGCGCAATGCTGGCATTCTTTTATGGCTTACGCTCAGGCCTTATTCTGACGCCACCATTCGCTCAGCAATACGCCGGTTGCCACGGAGACGTTCAGACTTTCCACCGCACCGGTACCCTCGATGGATACACTCAGATCAGCGCTTGAGAGTGCAGCATCAGACAAACCATCACGTTCCTGACCTAACACCAGCACCATCTTCTTCGGCAGCTCAGCTTTAAACAGCGGCGTACCCGCGTGGCTGGAGGTGGTCACGATGGCGTAACCCGCTTTGCGGAAATCATCCAGCGCACCAATAAAGCTATCGCCGGTGATAGGCTGAACGTGCTCAGCGCCACCTTCTGCGGTACGAATTGCCGCACCGGACTCCAGCACGCCAGCGTCCTGCAGCAGCAGGCCTTTAATACCGAAATGCGCGCAGCTACGCATCATTGCACCCAGGTTGTGTGGGTTGCCGACATCTTCCAGCGCCAGCACACAATCGGTGTCACCACTTTTAGCGACCCAATCCTGTACGGATGTGCCGCTGCGTTTTTTGATCAGGAAGCATACGCCGCCGTGGTGTTCGGTTCCGGACGCTTTCGCCAGTTCCTCTTCATCAACCACGTGGTAGGCTTTGCGGTTTGCTGCCATCCAGCGCAGCGCTTCTTTAAAGCGCGGCGTTACGCTCTGGATAAACCAGGCGCGTACAATGGCGTCCGGTCGGCTCTGGAACAGCGCCTGGCAGGCGTTTTCACCGTAAACGCGCGTCTCTTCCGCACGCTGACGACGCAGGACTTCCGGGTCGATAAAGCTTTTACCGCTAATTCCACCGTGATCGGTTTTTACCGGGGTCTCATCACCCGGTGCGCGGGAAACCGTGCGCCACGGTGAGCTATCGCGTTCACCACGCTCGTCACGATCGCGGCTGCGTTCACGGTTCGGGCCTTTTCTGTCGTCACGGGCAGGACGGCGACCACCTTCGGCACGTGTACCAGGACGGCCACCGCCTTTTCCTGTACGCGGATTATGGGTGCGTTTATCCGAGTCATCGTCACTGCGGACATACATCACTTTGACTTTGCCGGTTTTGTTCTTCAGTTCGTCGCTCATATTTTTCTCCACCTGCGCTGCGCGAAGCGCGCAGATTACCTGATGTAGTAGCGCATAGCCATTACTTCATATCAAAGACGGTGACTATTGTACTCATTGAGTAAACCGCATTGTCGAATAAAACAGTCTCATCGATAATATGTAACATTACAGAAACATCCGGCGACCTCGCCGATCAGCAACCCTACTACCCAGAGGTTAGTTATGAATACCGTTTGTGCCCACTGTCAGGCTGTTAACCGCATACCTGAAGATCGTGTAAACGATGCGGCGAAATGTGGACGCTGTGGTCATGATCTGTTTGATGGCGATGTGATCAACGCCACCGACGCCACGCTGGACAAGCTGCTGAAAGACGATCTGCCTGTCGTTATTGATTTCTGGGCGCCGTGGTGCGGCCCTTGCCGCAATTTCGCGCCGATCTTTGAAGATGTGGCGGAAGAACGCAGCGGCAAAATGCGCTTTGTGAAGGTAAATACCGAGGCCGAGCGCGAGCTCAGCGCCCGTTTCCGCATTCGCAGCATCCCGACCATTATGATCTTCAAAAATGGTGAAATGATCGACATGCTCAATGGCGCGGTACCGAAAGCGCCGTTCGAGAGCTGGCTTAACGAAGCTCTGGAAGCATAACATCCACGGGGCGCATCTTGTGCCCCGTTTTCACCTCTGCGACAATAGCCTTTTTTCTACGCTATTGCCATGAATCCAAACGCTGTACTGCAACTCCGGGCTGAACGCCTGGCCCGCGCCACGCGCCCTTTTCTCGCCCGCGGCAATCGTGTTCGCCGCTGCCAACGTTGCCTGTTGCCGCTTAAACAGTGCTTATGCGAAACCCTGCAACCCAGTTCTGCCACCAGCCGTTTTTGTCTGGTGATGTTCGATACTGAACCGATGAAACCCAGTAACACGGGACGCCTGATTGCCGATATCCTTCCCGATACCGCCGCGTTTCAGTGGTCTCGCACCGAGCCGCCTGCCGCGCTGCTGGAGTTAGTTCGCAATCCAGCCTATCAGCCGGTAGTGGTTTTCCCGGCATCGTATGCCGGAACGGAGCGGGAAGTGATCGCCGCGCCAAAACTGGGCAAACCACCGCTGTTTATTATGCTCGACGGCACCTGGACCGAAGCACGCAAAATGTTCCGTAAAAGCCCCTGGCTCGATAACTTCCCGGTGATTTCGGTCGATTTGTCGCGCGTTTCCGCCTATGGCCTGCGGGAAGCCCACGCGGACGGCCAGTACTGTACCGCCGAAGTGGCGATGGCGCTGCTCGATCTGGCGGGCGATACGGACGCTGCTCACGCGTTAGGCGAACACTTTACGCGTTTTCGTACCCGTTACCTGGCAGGAAAAACCCAGCATAAGGGAAGTATCACAGCACAACGCGAGGAAAGCGTTTAGACTCATACGGATGCTTATATCTGAGGGAAGCCGGAATGAGTCAACGTGGGCTGGAAGCACTTCTTCGACCAAAATCGATTGCCGTGATTGGCGCATCCATGAAGCCGCAGCGCGCCGGTTTTTTGATGATGCGCAATCTGTTAGCGGGTGGGTTTAATGGCCCCGTGATGCCCGTCACGCCCACCTGGAAAGCAGTGCTCGGCGTGCTGGCCTGGCCGACTATCGCCAGCCTGCCGTTTTCACCTGACCTCGCGGTACTCTGCACACATGCCAAACGCAATCTGGAACTGCTGGAGTCGTTAGGCGAAAAAGGATGCAAAACCTGCATCATTCTCTCTTCACCGCCCGATCAATTTGCCGAATTAGCGGCCTGTGCCGCGCGTTATCAGATGCGCCTTTTAGGGCCAAACAGTCTGGGGCTTTTAGCGCCCTGGCAGGGCCTGAACGCCAGTTTTTCACCGGTGCCGATCCGCAAAGGTAAACTGGCGTTTATTTCACAGTCCGCCGCCGTTTCCAATACCATCCTTGACTGGGCGCAGCAGCGCGAGATGGGCTTCTCCTACTTTATTGCGCTCGGCGATAGCCTGGATATCGATGTAGACGATCTGCTTGATTTCCTCGCGCGTGACAGTAAAACCAGCGCCATTCTGCTCTACCTGGAAAATTTAAGTGACGCCCGACGTTTTGTATCCGCCGCCCGTAGCGCCTCACGTAATAAACCCATCCTGGTGATTAAGAGCGGACGCAGTCCGGCAGCGCAGCGGCTGCTGCACGCCAATGCGGGTCTGGACCCCGCTTGGGACGCCGCGATTCAGCGTGCCGGCCTTCTGCGCGTGCGCGATACTCACGAACTTTTCTCGGCCGTTGAAACCTTAAGCCACATGCGCCCTTTGCGCGGCGAGCGTTTAATGATTATCAGCAACGGTGCCGCCCCGGCAGCACTGGCGCTCGATCAACTGTGGACGCGCAACGGTAAGCTGGCGACGCTGAGCGATGAAACACGAGCCAAATTGACTGAACGGTTGCCAGATTCAGTACAGGCCGGAAATCCGCTGGATCTGCGTGATGATGCCAGCATCGAGAGCTATATCGCTGCAGTCAATACGTTACTCGACAGCCCGGATCTGGATGCGCTGCTGGTGATTCACTCCCCCAGCGCCACTGCAACCGGCACTGAAAGCGCCGTGGCGTTAATTGAGGCGATTAAACGTCATCCACGCGGGCACTACATCAGCGTACTGACCAACTGGTGTGGTGAGTACTCTTCTATCGAGGCCCGCCGCCTCTTCAGCGACGCGGGCATTCCCACCTATCGTACGCCGGAAGGCACAATTACCGCATTTATGCACATGGTGGAGTATCGCCGGAACCAGAAACAGCTGCGGGAAACGCCCGCACTGCCGCAGAATTTAACGGCCAACACGGCGCAGGTTCACGAACTGCTCGCGCAGGCTATCGATAGCGGTATCCGTGCGTTGGATACACATGAAGTTCGTCCTGTATTACAGGCTTACGGCATGCACACACTGCCCACATGGATCGCGGCTGACAGCGCGGAAGCGGTACATATCGCAGAACAAATTGGTTATCCGGTAGCGCTGAAACTGCGCTCGCCGGATATCCCACATAAATCGGAAGTTCAGGGGGTGATGCTGTATCTGCGAACCCCTGCCGAAGTGCAACAGGCGGCGGATGCGATTCTCGATCGCGTTAAAATGACCTGGCCACAGGCCCGCATCGACGGCCTGCTGGTGCAAAGTATGGCGAATCGCGCAGGCGCACAGGAACTGCGCGTGGTGGTTGAGCATGACCCGGTCTTCGGCCCGCTGATTATGTTGGGTGAAGGCGGTGTGGAGTGGCGGCCTGAAGAACAGGCCGTGGTCGCTCTGCCGCCGCTGAACATGACGCTGGCGCGCTATCTGGTGATTCAGGCGATTAAGAGCAAAAAGATTCGAGGACGCAGCGCGCTGCGGCCGCTGGATATTCCCGGCCTGAGCCGTTTGCTGGTTCAGGTCTCAAACCTGATTGTTGACTGCCCGGAAATTCAGCGGCTGGATATTCATCCATTACTGGCCACCGGCAATGAATTTACCGCGCTGGACGTGACGCTGGATATCGCGCCATTTGAAGGCAACAGCGAAAGCCGCCTGGCGGTAAGGCCATATCCACAGCAGCTTGAAGAGTGGGTCACCATGAAAAATGGCGAACGTTGTCTGTTTCGCCCCATTCTCCCTGAAGATGAGCCGCTGTTGCAGCAGTTTATCGCCCGGGTGACGAAAGAAGATCTTTATTACCGCTACTTTAGCGAGATCAACGAATTTACCCACGATGATTTAGCGAATATGACCCAGATCGACTACGATCGTGAAATGGCTTTCGTGGCGGTACACACCACGGCTGAACAGACGGAGATCCTCGGCGTCACGCGCGCTATTTCCGATCCGGACAACATCGATGCTGAATTCGCGGTGCTGGTGCGCTCCGATCTGAAAGGATTAGGACTGGGTGGACGATTGCTGGAAAAGTTAATCAACTATACGCGCGATCACGGTCTGCAACGCTTAAACGGCATTACTATGCCCAACAACCGTGGGATGATCGCGCTGGCTCGCAAGCTGGGCTTTGATGTCGATATCCAGCTTGAAGACGGTATAGTCAGCCTGTCTCTGAAGCTAAGTCATGACTAAGTTGCTGGAAATACTACCCTTGACCGACAGAGATGGTATTATTGACCGCTTACGTCGTCTGCCTGGTACAGAGGACCCTTCACTAAAACAGAGAAGAAACGCACTGTGATGTTGTCAAAATTTAAGCGTAATAAACATCAACAACACCTTGCCCAGCTACCTAAGCTTTCTCAGTCAGTTGATGATATTGAGTTTTTCTATGCGCCTGCCGAATTTCGGGAAGCGCTGCTGGCAAAAATAGCCGGCGCTACGCGACGCATCTGCATTGTCGCGCTGTATCTGGAACAGGACGATGCCGGGAAGGCGATTTTACAGGCGCTGTATGACGCAAAACGTCAACGCCCTGAGCTGGAAGTGAAAGTACTGGTTGACTGGCATCGCGCGCAGCGTGGCCGTATCGGCGCAGCGGCGTCGAATACCAACGCCGACTGGTACTGTCGCATGGCGCATGAAAATCCGGGCGTGGATGTGCCGGTGTATGGCGTGCCAATCAACACCCGCGAAGCGCTGGGCGTTCTCCATTTCAAAGGCTTTATTATTGATGACAGCGTGTTGTACAGCGGCGCGAGCATCAATGATGTCTATCTCCATCAGCATGATAAATATCGTTACGACCGCTATCAGTGCATTCGTAACCCGCAAATGGCGGACATCATGTATGACTGGGTAGGACAAAATTTAGTCGATGGCCGCGGCGTTAATCGGCTTGATGATAGCTGCCGCCCGAAAAGCCCGGAAATCAAAAACGATATTCGCCTCTATCGCCAGGAACTGCGCGATACGGGATACCATTATCTGGGCAACGCCGACGACGAGCAACTTTCCGTTACGCCGCTGGTTGGCCTGGGTAAAACCAGCCTGCTGAATAAAACCATTTTCCATCTGATGCCATGTGCTGAGCATAAGCTGACGATTTGCACCCCCTATTTCAATCTGCCTGCATTACTCGTGCGCAACATCATTCGTCTGCTGCGTGAAGGCAAAAAGGTCGAAATTATTGTTGGCGATAAAACCGCGAACGATTTCTTCATCCCGGAAAATGAACCGTTCAAGATTATCGGCGCGTTGCCGTATCTGTATGAAATTAACCTGCGTCGATTCCTTAGCCGTTTACAGTATTACGTCAACACAGATCAGCTTGTTGTGCGTCTGTGGAAAGATGGCGATAACAGCTATCACCTGAAAGGGATGTGGGTGGATGACGAGTGGATGCTGCTGACCGGCAACAACCTTAACCCGCGCGCCTGGCGTCTGGATCTCGAAAACGCCGTGCTTATTCATGATCCGCAACATAAACTGCGGGAAAAACGTGAGAAAGAGCTTAAGCTGATTCGCGCCCATACCACTGTGGTTAATCACTATCGCGACCTGCAAAGCATCGCCGATTATCCGGTAAAAGTGCGCAAACTGATCCGCCGTCTGCGACGCATCCGTATCGACCGCCTTATCAGCCGTATCCTTTAAATATCAGCCCCGCTCATGTACGGGGCTTTTTTTCAGGTGTTGATCCATGAGACCTCTGATTGCACTTTTTATGCTTTTCACTCTGAGCGGTTGCAGCCATATGGCAAACGACAGCTGGACGGGGCAGGATAAAGCACAGCACTTTATTGGCTCGGCGATGCTCTCTGCTGCCGGAAACGAATACTTCCAGCATCAGGGGATGAGCCGCGATCGCAGCGCCGCATTGGGGGTGATGTTTTCATTGAGCCTGGGCGCATCAAAAGAGCTGTGGGATAGCCGCCCGGCAGGGAGCGGCTGGAGCTGGAAAGATTTTGCGTGGGATGTAGCCGGCGCCACGACCGGCTATGCGGTGTGGCAGCTGGCTCAACACTAATCCTACAGGCGTAATCCTTTTCCTTTACGATGGAGCATCAGCGACACCAGGAAAGCCAGCGCCGTCATCGCCGTGACGTACCAGAAGAAGGCCGATTCCACGCCAAATGATTTCAGTGACAGTGCGACATACTCCGCAGAACCACCGAATAAAGCATTCGCCACCGCATAAGACAGTCCCACCCCTAACGCACGAACCTGCGCCGGAAACATCTCGGCTTTCAGGATCCCGCTGATCGAGGTATAGAAGCTGGTGATCAACAGAGCGCACATCACCAATGCAAAAGCAGCAAATGGAGAAGTGACGTTCTGCAGGGCTGAGAGAATCGGTACGGTAAACAGTGTCGCCAGTGAACCAAAACAGAGCATTGAAGCACGGCGGCCAATCTTGTCAGAGAGCAAGCCGAACAACGGCTGGGCCAGCATGTAGACGAACAGTGCGGCAGTCATGATGATGCTGGCGACCTTCGGATCCATCCCGGCGGTATTGACCAGATACTTCTGCATGTAAGTGGTGAAGGTGTAGAAAATCAGCGAACCTCCGGCGGTAAAACCGAGCACCATGACGAAGGCTTTACGGTTACGCCACAACCCTTTGAAGGAGCCCGCTTCTTTCAGGGTACGCGTTTCTTTATGCGACGTTTCATCCAGCTGACGACGCAGCCACAGCGCCACAACCGCTAACACCGCGCCCATTGCAAACGGAATACGCCAGCCCCAGCTGTGCAGATCTTCGCTGCTAAGGATGTTTTGCAAAACCACGACGACCAGTAGCGCCAGCAATTGACCACCAATCAGCGTGACATACTGGAATGAGGCATAAAACCCTTTACGGCCTTCTACTGCGACTTCACTCATATAGGTTGCACTGGTGCCGTACTCACCTCCGACGGAGAGGCCCTGGAATAAACGCGCCAGCAGTAGCAAAGCTGGCGCCCAGGTTCCGATTGTATCGTATCCCGGCAGACAGGCAATCACCAGTGAACCAAAGCACATCATGCAGACAGAGATCAGCATCGATTTTTTACGCCCATGACGATCCGCAATACGACCGAACATCCACCCACCAATGGGGCGCATTAAAAAGCCAGCGGCAAAAACACCTGCCGTTTGTAACAACTGGGTTGTGGTATTGCCGGTTGGGAAAAAAATGTGGGCAAAATAGAGAGAACAGAATGAATAGACGTAAAAATCAAACCATTCTACAAGGTTCCCTGATGAAGCACCGACGATGGCCATGACCCGGCGGCGGGTATCATGATCGGTGAGCGACTGCTCGGCGGCTACGCTGGTTTCGGTCATTATAATTATGCTCCTGCTGCAGGTTTTTTATCTGTCTTACCGGGCGTAACTCGTCACGCAGATAAATTTTCAGTGAACGAAATGTTATATAATTGTTATTAATTATTTTGCGATATCTATCACGTTTTTTGTTAGCAAGGTAACAAATTAGGATTAGCTGTAGCAGAGTATTTGGGGTGGGGTAGTGCGCGCGGTATTGCCCGGTGGCGCGGAGCTTACCTGGCCTGCGGGTTCGTGCCATTCGGCGGGGGATTGTTCTTTTGCAGGCCGGATAAGGCGCAGCCGCATCCAGCAGGTTTTTTTCGCACTAACGCAAAAAGGCCATCCCTGCGGATGGCCTTCTGCTTTATTTGATGCCTGGCAGTTCCCTACTC
>NZ_QBJC02000042.1:0-6983 GCF_003057695.2 Pseudocitrobacter sp. RIT415
CACATCGTTTTATTTTAACGATTAAATTAGAAATGTTTTAATTTGGCAACGCACAGGCTACATAATTTGTTGTTGCAAATCGTGCTGTTGTCGATATTATTTATTCGCAGACCTAATATGTTTATCGGGTCTGACGCTCAAAAAAAGTCGATATTGTTCAGTTGAGAAAACTGAGATAAAGACTGTGCAAAATATCCTACCGATGGAACGACGATTAACTTCAACACGGAAGAACTGGCGATATCGCCTGGCATTTTTTGCTTCGCGTATACCGCATTGGATAGCCGTCAAAGAAGAGAGAAATAAAATGAAATCGCAGTTCCGTATTATGGCCGTTGTTATCGCGGCTCTGGCATCAGGTACCACGCTTTCCGCTATTGCCAACGACATGACCACTACCGTGCCCGCGGCTGATGGTGCTCAGGGCGCAGGTGGGCAGGTGAAATTTACCGGGGAAATTACTGACGCCGCGTGTGATATCGATGCCAACAGTACCAATCAGGTGGTTGATCTGGGTAAGTGGGCAAGCAGCTACTTTAAAGCAACCGGTACGGAAACTACCAAAACGCCTTTCCATATTAATGTGAAAGATTGCCCGTCTTCAGTGAGCAAAGTTTCTGTACTGTTCGATGGCACGCATGATGCCAATGAGAGCGATCTACTGGCGATCAATGGCGATGCAAAAGGCGTCGGCATTAAGCTGATTGAAGCGGATGAAACCACGCAGGTTAAGCTGGGGACGATCTCCAAAGCGTATCCGATTGATGCTGGTAGCAATGGCGAGGCCGGTACCGCTGATCTGTTGTTCTACGCTGACTATCGCGCCACCGCCGATAAAGTTACGGCAGGTAACGCTGACGGCGTAACCAACTTCGAAATGGTTTACAACTAAGTCGAATCTGAGCAGGGGGTTTCTCCTGCTCATTCCTCAGTTCTCGTTTCCCCTGACAAATGAATGCTATTTATGAAACGTATTATCGCTGGCGTTGCTCTTTCATTATTATTGGTTACTGCTGCTAAGGCGGGCGTCGTCGTGGGGGGAACCCGCGTAGTCTATGAGGAAGGGAAGCGAGAAGCCTCTATTTCAGTCACAAATGCCGATACCCACACGCCATATTTGGTGCAATCCTGGGCTGAGAATTTTAACGAAAATGATAAACGCCCGGTGCCCTTTATTGTGACGCCACCGCTGTTCCGTCTCGATCCTGAAAAAAGAAATATGCTGCGTATTAGCTTTACCGGGATGGAATTGCCGCATGACCGGGAGTCCGTATTCTGGTTGAACGTGAAAACGATTTCGCCGTCCCAGAAAGGGGATGTGAATAAGTTACAGGTAAATATTAAATCTAAATTCAAGATTTTTTATCGCCCTGCCGATTTAGCGGGCGATCCGAGTAAAGCATGGCAGCAGTTGCAATTTCACACAGCGGGTAATCATTTAGTGGTAAATAACCCGACCCCCTATTATGTGTCGTTATTTTCCGTTTCTGTTGCGGGAAAAGAGGTCGATGAGCCGGGAATGGTTGCGCCCATGTCGTCTTTAACGTGGCCGATTAGCGGTTCAGGGACGGTGAAATGGCGTGCGATTAATGATTTCGGCGGCATAACTGACGTTGCGCAGCAGTAATGTGCCAGTTCCCCCGCAGCCCTCTGTATAAGCCGACCGGCCCGTTACTGCTGCTGGCGACGGTGCCAACCGCACTGTTTCTGCTGTGCCATTACCGTCTGGCGCTGGCCGATGACTATTTCGACCCGGCTGCGCTGGAGGTGACGGATCCTCAGCAGAAAACCGCCGATCTCCACTATTTCGAAAAAAATGGCGGCCAGCAGCCCGGTACGTACCCGGTAGCTATCTGGGTGAACAACCAGCAGGTCGGGCAGGGGAATGTGACCTTTGTTGAGGACAATGGCACCCTGCAACCGCAGCTGACAGCAGCGCAATTGGCGGAATTCGGGGTCAATGTCAGCGCCTTTTCTGCTTTTAATCAACTGCATGACGGCGAAACCTTTACCCAAATCAGTCGTTATATCCCTGATGCCAGCAGTGCGTTCGATTTTAGCGAGCAGCGGCTGAATCTCAGTATTCCGCAGGCGGCAATGAACCTGCAAAGCCGCGGCTACGTTGACCCGGCTCGTTGGGATGACGGCGTACCCACAGCCTTTGTGAATTACAACCTGACCGGGGCACAATCGCGTTATCGCGACGGCGAACACAACTCCAACTATTTAAGTTTACGCAGCGGCATGAACATGGGCGCGTGGCGGCTGCGCAACGTTTCGTCGATGCAATACGATAAAAAAAGCCACTGGCGCTCACAAAGCACCTATTTGCAGCGTGATGTGAAGTCTTTGAGAAGCCTGCTGCGTGTGGGGGATACCTATACCTCGGGCGATATTTTCGATAGCGTGCAGTTTCGCGGGGCGCAGCTCTCCTCGGATGACGAGATGCTCCCGGACAGCATGCGCGGCTTTGCGCCGGTGATCCGCGGGATGGCTCACAGCAACGCTAAAGTGACCGTTTCGCAGCATGGCTATGTGATTTATGAGACCTATGTTGCACCAGGGGCGTTTGCTCTGAAAGATCTCTATCCTACCGCGCAAAGTGGCGATCTTGAGGTCACGGTAAAAGAGAGTGATGGTTCCGAGCGCACGTTTACTCAACCTTATTCCGCCATTCCCTTTATGCTGCGCGAGGGGCGACTGAAGTACAGCGTCAGCGCAGGCCATTACCATTCAGGTCTCGACGGGAATCGTTCCCCGCAGTTTATTCAGTCGACGTTGTTTTACGGGCTACCGGCGAGTTTGACTCTCTACGCCGGCAGCCAGTTGGCGCAAGATTATCAAGCCTGGGCGGGCGGCGTGGGGCACGGTTTTGGCGATTTCGGATCGTTGGGCGCGGATGTGACCTGGGCAAATACGCGCACGCCTTCCGGTAAACGTTATTCCGGTCACTCCGTCCGCGTGCAGTACCAAAAAGATGTGAATTTGACCGGTACAACCTTTAACCTTGCCAGCTATCGCTACTCATCCAGCGGGTTTTATGACTTCAGCGAAGCCAACGCGCTGGAGAGTGAAAATGGCCTGGTGGATAACAAGCGTAGTCGCGAAGAGATCTCAATTTCGCAGCCCCTTGGCGGCAGCACCAGCCTGACGGCATCTGCCTATTCGCAGCGATACTGGCGCACCGGGCGTCACGATGAAACCGTGCATTTGGGGTTTTATAACACCTGGCAGGGCGTTTCGTGGGGCGTGGGCTACTACTACACCAAATCTTCCGCAGAGAATAAATCGGATCGTTCATTGTCGTTCAACGTCACGATCCCGCTCGGCCAGTGGTTACCAAACAGCTCGGTGAGTTATAACACCACGTCAGATAACAACGGTTATACCTCGCAGCAGGTTTCGTTGTACGGCTCGGTGCCGGAAAATCAAAATCTCTACTACACCGTCCAGCAGGGTTACGGCAATAACGGCCAGGGCGCGAACAGCAGCGTTGCGCTTGATTATCGCGGAGGTTACGGCAGCACTCAGCTTGGTTATCGCCACGATAAGCAGAGTAACCAGTTGACCTGGGGCGCATCGGGCTCGATTGTCGCCCATCCCCACGGGATTACGTTTGGGCAGAGTACGGGCGATAGCTTTGCGATTGTTCGCGCGCCAGGAGCCTCGGACGTGGCTATCCAGAATGGGACGAACGTGCATACGGACTGGCGCGGCTACGCGGTGGTGCCAACCTTAACAGCGTATCGCAAAAACTACATTACCCTCGACACCGAGTCGTTAAAAGATGACACCGACGTCGATCTTCAGGGTCAGACGGTGATCCCCGGCGGCGGTGCGGTAGTAATGGCGAATTATCAAACGCATATCGGTAACCGCGTTCTGTTTACTCTTAACGATAACCATGGGCCACTGCCTTTCGGTGCCACCGCGCAGGTACGCAAAACCAGCGACGACGAGGCGACCCCAGCCAGCGGTATTGTTGCCGAACAGGGGCAGGTGTATCTGAGCGGCGTACCAGAAGAAGGCACGCTGGAGGCGCAATGGCAAACCGATAACATCTCGCACCACTGTACGCTGCACTTCCATATTTCCAGTAACCCACAGCAGAACCCGGTGAAAACTGTCACCGGCCTTTGCTTATAAGAGAGGGCGATATGCGACATCGTGACTGCGCGCTGTTTTTCATTTTTCTGCTGATTGCCGGTTTTTATAGCCACGCTTCGCACGCTGAAACCTGCATGGCGAGCGTCGGGCAGATGACGCTGAATACCCAGAATTTAACCTACCTTCCCACTCTGCCTGTGAACTCGCAAATGACTAACCAGATGGCAGATAACGGCAATGGGATCCACTTCACCTGTGACTTGCAGGCACCGCTGGCAAACTGGAAACGCATTGTTTATCAACAAAAAGACACGACCGGTGCCGGGACGGTGATTAACGGTCATCACGTGTTTGCCTCAAAACTGAATGGCGTGAGCTACTCGGCAGGATTCCAGTGTAACGGTGGGCCGATTCGCTATATCGGCGATAGCACGGCCCCGGCAGGTGGTGAGTCGGTAACGGTATGTGACAGTGATGAACTGCCGGATCTGCTCGGTGAACGCGAACCCATCGTCAAGATGTATATCACTTTCTATAAAACGGGTGAGGTAACGATGAGCGGCGGCAACCACGCCAACGTTGAATCGCAGCCGCATTTTGGGGAACTCTATATTGAGGATCGCACTGCCAGCGGGCCCAGTGTGAAAAGCAATCCGGTATCGATTGATCTGGCGGCGCTTAACGTCGATATCGGTGCCAGCGGTAGCTGTCAGGTCAGCACCTCCAGCATTCAGGTTAATCTGGGATCTGTTAATCGCGCCGAATTTAAGGGCAAAGGGCTGACGGCAGGCTCTGCCCGGTCGTTTGATATTCCGGTTTATTGCTCGGCACCCAGCGATGTCAGAGTAGGCTTTTTCGGGATCATGGCCGCCAGCGATTCCCACGACACGCTGGCATTGACGAAAAGTAGCGATATGGCAACGGGGGTTGGCGTTAAGCTGACTTATGGCAACAATGCTGCCTCTGCGCCTTCACCCGGCACGTCCGTCAAAATTAACCAGGCGACTAATCTGCCCATTCTCAAGCATGTGACGGCGGCAAATGCGGGGAATGCGGAGAACGTGAATTTTTCGGCGCAGTATGTTCAGACGGAAGGTAGCGTAACCGCAGGGGAAGCGAACAGTATTGTGACGTTTGCGCTGGTGTATAACTGAGTTGTTAGCCAGCAAAATACCGCAACTCCAATCTATTGCAGATAACCGGTAGGCCGGATAAGCGCAGCGCATCCGGCATAAGCACCAAAGCAAAAAGGCCGCGAAGCGGCCTTTTTATCACGCTGAGAAATTACTCAGTCACTTTATTTTTCAGCGACTCAGCACCTTCTTTGGTTTTATTCCAGCCTTTCTCGGTACCTTCTTTGGTGGCGTTCCAGCCTTTTTCAGTACCTTCTTTGGTTTTGTTCCAGGCTTTTTGCGAGCCTTCGCTCACTTTGCTCCCGGTGCTGTCTGCTTTACCTTCAGCAGCATGTTTAGATTTCAGCTTCAGCTCTTCGCCTTCATGCTGCGCCTGATGCAGCTTTTCTTTGGCGGTATTCGCATTCTCATGCGCCGCGGCAACGGTATCGTCCGTTGCGTGGGTGGTTGCGGCAAAAACAGGAGAAGCCAGCAGCAGGGCAGATAATGCGATCATTGTTTTTTTCATAATATCCTCATCTATCGTTATGGCTGTATGAGCTGTATTCAGCATGGCAGAGCGAACCGGGAGATGCATTAGGAATAAACTGTATTTGGGTCAGGATGTTCTGCATTGAGTGATTTTGGTAGTGAAAAATCATCGATAAATTATGGTTAATAAATCATTCATCTGGCTGCGTTAATCCATGAAAAAACGTGTGATTGCAGGCATATTTTACGCGCCGCCTCAGATTCAGGATTTACTGAATTATGTATTCAACAAATCAATAAAATAATCTTTCTTGCAGACTTCCCGGTTCAATTCGTAGGGAGCCCGGATGCAATAAATCCCCAGGCTCCAATATCAGACGCTATTTTTCCGCGATGATCGTCTCTCTGGGCAGACGCGTATCGTGACAGTTTTGATAGCGTGCAGGCCAGATCACCGAAGGATGCAGGTCAAGCGCATTAGCAATGAGCCACTCGCCCTTGGGCCATGGTCGATTCAGCGTATTGGCCAGCGTAGAGGAGGCCAGCCCAGCTTCGCGGGATACGCGCGCCAGATTGGTACCGCGCTTGCGCAGTGCGGCGATGATGTCGGCGGGGTGCCAGTTCTGTGGGGGCATTTATTCATCCTTGGTACTTTAAAAACATGAATTATCCCGTTTTGGGATAAAAGAGTAAATCGCTGATATTCGATTTTGGGATAAAAATCGAGAAAGAAACATGTCATCCATTTATTCTCAAGAATATCAGCTTGTTATAAGCGCGTTACGGAATGCGCGCCTTGAGCAAGGATTAACACAGACGACTCTTGCAAGAGCATTAGGTAAGCCCCAGTCATTTATTGCCAAGGTTGAGAATGGAGAGCGCAGGCTGGACGTGGTTGAGTTCATCCATTTAGCAAAATTGCTTTCGATTGATCCGGCTACGGTTATCAAAAAAGTTATGGCTCTGAGTAATTAATACGTGATGATCAATAAAATTTGTTATGGCTTACTGGCCATATCATTCATTGCCAGCTTCTGGTTTTTACATCCCGTATGGGCGTGGTTTTTGCTGGTCAATGTTTTGACATTTTTCATCTACGGTGCCGATAAATTTGCGGCACGTCGAAGCTGGCAGCGAGTACCCGAAAGAACGCTATTGATGTATGGCCTTGTGGGTGGATGGCCCGGCGGGTTAGCCGCTCAGCAGTTGTTCAGGCATAAAACACAGAAGCAGCCGTTCAAACGCTGGTTTGTCGCAAGCGTGGTGGTGAAT
>NZ_QBJC02000043.1:0-6840 GCF_003057695.2 Pseudocitrobacter sp. RIT415
AATTGAACGCAAAAAAAAGCCCGGCATCGCCGGGCTTCATTATTTATTTCGGATTAGTCCAACCATTCGGTATGGAATACGCCTTCTTTATCAGTACGTTTATAGGTATGCGCACCGAAGTAGTCACGCTGAGCCTGAATCAGGTTAGCCGGCAGTACCGCGGAACGGTAGCTGTCATAGTAGGCAACCGCAGCGCCGAAGGTCGGAACCGGGATACCGTTCTGAACAGCGTAGGCAACCACGTCACGCAGCGCCTGCTGATACTCATCAGCGATATTTTTGAAGTACGGTGCCAGCAGCAAGTTCGCGATGCCGGCATTTTCAGCATAGGCATCAGTGATCTTCTGCAGGAACTGGGCGCGAATGATGCAGCCAGCACGGAAGATCTTCGCGATTTCGCCGTAGTTCAGATCCCAGTTGTATTCGTCAGACGCGGCACGCAGCTGAGAGAAGCCCTGCGCGTAAGAAACGATTTTACCGAGATAGAGTGCGCGACGAACTTTCTCAACGAAAGCCGCTTTGTCGCCAGCCAGTTCTGCTTTCGGGCCCGAAAGCACTTTAGACGCTGCAACACGCTGATCTTTCAGAGAGGAGATATAACGCGCGAATACGGATTCGGTGATCAGAGACAGCGGCTCGCCGAGATCCAGAGAGCTCTGGCTGGTCCACTTACCGGTACCTTTGTTGGCAGCTTCATCCAGAATCACATCAACCAGGTAATTACCGTCTTCATCTTTCTTAGTGAAGATATCTTTGGTGATGTCGATCAGGTAGCTGCTCAGTTCGCCTTCGTTCCACTCAGTGAAAATAGTTGCCAGCTCGTCGTTAGACAGGTTCAGGCCACCTTTCAGCAGAGAGTAAGCTTCAGCAATCAGCTGCATGTCGCCGTATTCGATGCCATTGTGCACCATTTTCACATAGTGACCCGCGCCATCAGCGCCAATGTAGGTCACGCACGGTTCACCGTCTTCAGCAACCGCAGCAATTTTGGTCAGGATTGGGGCAACCAGCTCATAGGCTTCTTTCTGACCACCAGGCATGATGGATGGGCCTTTGAGTGCGCCCTCTTCCCCACCGGAAACACCCGTACCGATGAAGTTGAAACCTTCCGCGGACAGTTCACGGTTACGGCGAATGGTGTCCTGGAAGAAGGTGTTACCACCATCAATGATGATGTCGCCTTTATCGAGATAGGGTTTCAGGGAATCAATCGCGGCATCAGTGCCCGCGCCTGCTTTCACCATCAACAGGATGCGACGTGGGGTTTCAAGAGATTCGACGAATTCCTGTACCGTGTAATAAGGAACCAGTTTCTTGCCTGGATTTTCGGCAACAACTTCTTCAGTTTTTTCACGGGAGCGGTTAAAGATGGAGACGGTATAACCACGGCTTTCGATGTTGAGCGCCAGGTTGCGCCCCATCACTGCCATACCGACTACGCCGATCTGTTGCTTAGACATTATGTACTCCTGTCAGGGGTGGTCACCGCGTCCTATGCGCGGCTTGAATGTTTGAAGATGTTAACTCAGAAAATTTTTATTCGATAGTCTGCATCAGTCAAAGAGCAACAAATGCGATTCGGGCACGGTGAAGTAAAGCCTGGAAACTGAACAAAATGAAACCATCTATCAAACATCTATGACATTACGAGAATAACTCACTGAATAACTTACCGTTCTTATCCTTTTCGGAGAGTTTAGGGTTTTCAATTTGCCAGTTAATACCTAAAGAAGGATCGTTCCAGAGCAAACATCCTTCAGAACCAGGATCGTAATAATCAGTGCATTTGTATTCAAAATCAGCTATTTCAGAAAGAACAACAAAACCATGGGCTAAACCCGGTGGAATCCAAAACTGACGTTTGTTTTCTTCGCTCAGAATTACAGCTTCCCATTGCCCGAATGTTGGAGAGTCTCTACGAATATCAACAGCAACATCAAGTACCTCGCCTCTCACCACACGAACGAGTTTCCCTTGCGGGTTTTTAGTTTGGAAATGCAAACCACGTAAAACTCCCTGAGAGGAACGTGAATGGTTATCCTGAACAAAATCAAGGTCGATATTTAACATTTCTTTATAACGATCTTTTTGGAAGGTTTCGAGGAAGAAGCCACGATGATCGCCGAATACTTTGGGCTCAATAATTTTTACATCGTGAATTTTTGTATCAATAATATTCATTATACTCACCAATTAATAAGCACCATCACGCTTAAGAACAACATTAATTGTCTTAAACAAGATAGCAATATCATTCCACAAAGACCAATTTTTCACATACCAGGCATCAAAGTAAACGCGAGTTTCGTAATCGATATCATTACGACCACTCACTTGCCATAAACCTGTCATACCTGGTTTAGCCATAAGATAATAGTCAACGTCGTCACTATAACGAATTAACTCATCATGGACAATCGGCCTTGGACCAACCAAACTCATCTCACCCTTAAGAACATTAAACAACTGAGGTAACTCATCCAGGCTCGACTTACGGATAAAATGACCAATTTTGGTTATACGAGGATCATTCTTTAACTTAAAATCTTTTTCCCACTCCAAACGGGCATTTTCATCATTGGCCAGAAGTTCTTCCAATATTTCCTGTGAGTTAAGGATCATCGATCTAAATTTAAGACATTTGAAACGTTTACCATTTCTTCCAATACGTTCATGCCCATAAATAGCGGGCCCACCATCTTTTTTAACCTGAAGATAGAGATATGCAAGTAATGGCGAAGAGATTAAAATGATACCCAATGCGCCAAAGATATCAAACGCTCTCTTTGCAAACCTCGATGTACGTTTAGCAAGGTTATTATTTACTCTTAAAATCATTACTTCATGGCTAAATATGAATGCCATATCGGTGCCATACAGAGGTAATCCGCGAATTGTTGGAATAACAGAGACATGTCGAAATTTATATTTAGACAGTTTTTTTATCCAATTATTTCTTTCTTCAATCTGTTCAGATTCTACGGCAATTATGAATTGAGTGAATTTATTCGCAATTCTCTTAACCTCATGAATATCAGCATCGATAATAGGTTGCCCGTATAGGGTATTTCCATGTTCACTCTTGCCGATGAAATAATTAACTTTGAACCCCAAATTTTTTTCACTATTAATTGCCAGATAAGCATCTTGCGCATTCTTACCACATCCAATGATGATGGTATCACGTTGCCACAAGCCTACTTTATCCAACACTCTGCGAACTAATGAACGACCTAAGGGTAAAAGAACAAACGCAAGGGCCCAGGTAAAGACCCATAAGTAACGAGAGAAATGCCACTTTGAAAAAGCATTTATTGCAAGTTCAATAATGGCAAATATTACTAAAGTACGAAGTATTTCCTTTAATTCAAACCAGAAAGGTTTGCGATAAGAATAATGCCTCAAGCGTATCCAAAACCAACCGACACAAATTACACTAAGAAGTGTGTGCGTTACAATTTTCTCATCAAACTCATCCTGTGGAATGAATGCAGGTAGATTATTAAACAAAAACTCAATTAGATAAATAGACAAACCAAAAGAGATTATTAACACAAAAAAGTCAACCATTGCGTTAGTTATCTTACCAATGGTGAGTTTCAAATTATCATTCATATAAGCCTCAACGCAGCATTTATTGCCAGTATTTTTTATGCATGCTACACTTCTTAATTATCGAGAGGGGTAATAATTTATATCTTTTCCCTAACTGATATCCAACAAATTTGGCGGCATTATTTAACAGTGCAGAAAATAAGAAGGCTGGCCGTGTTTTCAGAATATATTGAAACTCAGAGATTAGAAACTTTTTCCCTTCACCACCAGCTCCCCCAAATTCTTTACGGATCCAGCTTTGTCCATTATGAAAGACCCCTATATCGAAATATCGTGAAAATTCATTTTTACAAGTATAGTTGTGCGAATGCTTTGCAGTTGCATTAGCTGCATAGCCGACATGATAATCGTGCACTAACGCGGTCGCTGCATAAAGCATGTCTTCACATAAAATAGTGTTCATGGCGAAGCCACCTAATTTATTAAATGTCGACACCCTATATGCTGAAAAAGAATTGGACATAAAGACCGCTTTCAGACCTAAAGCCTTACCCGTATCTTTTGAAACAACATAGCTACTATTCGAATAATTAAAATGGCGTGCATGCTGGGCGATCACATTGGCATCATCATGAGGAAGTTGCTTACCATATACTGCAGCCAATTTTTCATCCGCAACAAACATATCAACAATATTGTTGATAGATTGCTCATCAGTCAATATTGCATCTTGAGTCATAAAAAATACGATATCACTAGTTGGTGACAGATGTTTTAATCCAAGATTTCTTGTGCCACCATGGTTAAAATCGTTTGAACTTATCTCAATCAATTCAAATTCATGTTTTTTGGCAATTGCGGCCGTTTCGTCTTTAGAACCAGAATCGATAACGAGTACCCTACCATTAAAGTACTTATTAATACTTTCTGCTGCTCTTTCCCATAGTGCACCTCCATTATAGGTTGGTACAACCATCGAAATACGTAGATTACTCATATTTACATTTAACCTGCTTAACTTGCTCTAGGAATGCCGTTCCATTCTGTAAATCGGGTTCTAAATGGCATCCTTCAGCCCATTCATTCCAAGCATTGATGAAAACTACTTTTTCGGAGAGCCCATTATTTGAAGAAAACTTACTTGCTTCATCAAGCCAATAGCCGAATACACTCGCCTCATCATTTTGGATTACTGTTGGTGTTGCCCTTCTTGCAGAGTTGTCCCAACTGGGGAATATTGCAGGTATAACTTTACCAGGCTTAGTCGCGTAACTGTGTACAATATTCTCCACCATATGTTTATAAGATATTTTATTTACAGCAGAAGCATTTCTTTTTAGATACTGGAATATAGTATCGGGTAATAATTTCCTGGCCGCATCAACGAGAAATTGCTCTTTCGTTTTAATTGATGGGAAATCGGCTCTATTAGGCTGAAAATCGACAACAGCATCGAATTGATGAGTGAAAATCTCATCGTAATTTGCTGTGACAAATCCATTTTTCACACATATAAAATAGATACCATTTAATCCGTTCTTAACGGCCATTTGGTTCCATGTATGAATGAAGTTATCAATATCCGGAATATGATCATAGCGATAAAGCAAGAACACCGGCTTATCATCTATTTTGATATATCTATTATCTTTTAAAAAAGGTAAAAGATAGTTAAAATGTTCAACTGAGTCCTCTTCTGTATAATCTTGTTTTATCAATACTTCACGTTCCATGCCATCCCAAGCTCGAGTCCAATTTTCATTAGCCCAACAAATACAAAACGGTAGTTCAGGCTTATTATCCTCAAGGACAGCTTCTAAAGGTTTTTCTAGTAACAAGTGACCGTTAAACCAATAATGATAATAGCAGAACCCATCAATGCCATACTCGTGAGCTAGCTGTGCTTGCCTCTCTCTAGTTTCTGGTACTCGTAAATCATAGAATCCCATCGTAGTTGGTATATGAGGCTGATGATGACCTTTGAATCTTGGTTTAGATTTTGCTACGTTGAACCACTCAGTAAAGCCCTCCCCCCACCACTCATTGTTTTCTTTAACAGGATGGTATTGAGGCAAATAAAAAGCTATGTATTTCATTATAATCCCATTATTCAATCTGCACCACGAGGCTGCCAATTATTCCAGTAGTTTTCTAATAGCTCTATCTTATCTCTCTGATAAGACTCATCAGAAAAATGCACAAAAACACTTCCATACTCATTGTAATACTTATAGAAATCACTCTCTCTTAGGATTCCAGATGAAGAGTATAATGCATACACCAAGACAACCAGAGCAGATAATCTCATATATAAAATATTTTGTTTAAAATACCTTATCGGATATAAAAAGAAGAACAAAATTCCATAACATTGTAACCTGGTCCATAATGTTTCCGAACTGTAAAGAAGGTTTTCATAAAACACAGTTAACAAAACAAAGCTAATAAAAAAATCAAGCACATAATCGTTTTTATTTTTTTGTTTTACATGCAATATATAAAATAGCAGCAAAAGAGCATTTCGGACAAGATGCCCCAGGGTTACCCCCCCGCCACCTCCGAAGAAGAAATAAAATTTTATTTTTTCAAAGAAAATAAATCCCGAGAGGAAGGGATTCAAGAGTATTATAATCTCATTCAATAGTGTTGTATTCACCAAAGTAAACAAGAATAAACACATTGTTGAATAAAAAGTCACATGCTGGAACAACCTGGATTTATATATAAATATAACAGGCAAAAAAAGGATACTGGAGAAATGCGCTGTTGCTGCAAGAATAAAATATCCACTACGCCTGAGAAGAGAGAAAGACGATATTGCCAACAATATCAGTGCGAATGCTACTTGCTGTCTCAAGAAATCTGTATGGAATTGTATTGTAACGATGAAGAAGCAAAATACAACCAACAATGGTAATTCGCAATTTTTGATACAGTATCGAGTTATGATAATGAAAACGACAGTTTTGATAAAAAATGCAAACAGCCAGTAATCAAAACCAATACTCGAAAATAAATATGATAATGCTTGATAGCCTATTTCCGGATAAAACTTTACTTCAAGATTATAATAATAAGACTCATAAAGATACCAATCAACCCCTATCCTGTAGGAAGCACAAAAAACAAAGACATACACGAGAAAGTATAGCAACAATATACGTTTCCCGTCTCTCTTATTTAAGAAGATAGAAAGAACAATAAAAGGCAAAGTTAATGCAATAAATAATAAATAAAACATCACTTTTCCTTGTAGCCAATAAATTGTTCAGTGATGTTTACTGA
>NZ_QBJC02000044.1:0-6036 GCF_003057695.2 Pseudocitrobacter sp. RIT415
GTCGAAGTCATCCCAGCGGTAGCGCCACTCCTGTGGGCGGAAGCCGCGTTTGTGTTCGGTGCGTTTAGTGGCTCTTCCGCAGGCGTCGTATTCATAGCGGTTGTCGCCCGCCTGCGTCACGCATTCATTACTGTAGTCGTGCTGTGCCAGAATGCCGTTTATCCGGCTTTCCGCTATCTGCTCGTTTACGGTATAGCGGTAGCGTTCTTCCTGCGCCGGGCCGTCTGCGTCCAGCCGCAGTACGCTGGTTATCTGGTCGCGGGCATCATACTGGTAGCGCGTTTCCCGCTCCGTGCGCGTCTTCGACCACACTTCATGCCCGCTCAGGCGGCCCGATTTATCCCACGCATAGCGGTGTTCGCCCAGCGGTCGCCACGATGCCACGCTCTGGTGGCTGCCTGCCAGCCGCTCTGCGCCCTGTTTTTGCCATGCCGTACGACCGCAGGTGTCGTATCCCTGCTCCTGCATATACACCGCATGGTTCAGCGGCGTCTGTGCCAGCCAGCTTTCCTCATCCTCCGGGCGGTAACGCCGGTTTTTTTCCAGACCTGCGGGGGAATGACCGAAGTCCATCCGGTGGTCGTTGCTGCGGTAACCCGTCAGAATGCCCGAAGCGTCGTATTCTCTCTGTGTTTCCCCGTCCGGCGTTGTGGTGCCCGTCAGTCGCCCGGCCTCATCATAGCGGTACTCCGTGCGCTGGCCGTCCTGCTCTTCCGCCACCAGGCGGTGCCGTTCGTCCCACTCCAGTTTTACCTCGCTGGTGAGTGTGTAACCTGCTTCACTGGCCTCGCTGCGCTCATACACCTGCGCGCTCACCATCCGGTCATAACGGTCGTACTGATAACACAGTTTCTGATGGTCGCCGCTGATGGTCGTCACCCGGCCATATTCATCCCGCACATAGCGCCACACGCTGCCGTCCGGGCGGTGTTTTTCAGCCAGCCGGCCCTGCTCATCGCGGGTATAGACGGTTCTGCGCCCCGACCAGTCATCCTCCCCGGCCATCTGGCCCGCCGCATCGTAGTGCAGCCGCCAGTGCTGGTTGCCGCTGCGCGTCAGTTGCGTCAGCCTTGCGGCACCATCGTAGTGGCAGAGAATACGTTGTCCGCCCGCGTCTTCCACTTCCCGCAGCAGGTCGAACGCCCCGTGGCGGTAGCGCGTGGTCTGGCCCATCGCCCCGGTGTGGAGGGCGATTTTGCCTTCACCGTCATAGCGGAAGGTCTCCGCGCCGCCGTCGGCCCGGATAACCGCACTCAGTTTCTCATGGGGATTATCGGCACCGGGGCGGTACTGCCAGTTCACGCTGCGCCCTTCCGCATCCACCAGCCCCGTCAGCCGCAGCCAGCGGTCTTCCGTGTAATGGGTCGTGCGGCCTTCGGCATCGGTATGGGAAAGCAGGCCACCGTGGGCGCTGTAGCCCCACTGTTCGCGGCTGCCGTCCGGGTATGTCACTTCCTTCAGCAGACCGTCTTCGGTATGACGGTACTGCCAGTTCTGCCCGTTCACCACCCGCTGAACCAGGTTCCCTTCGGCGTTATAGTGATACGCCGCCGTGGTGCGGTGGTCTTTCCAGGCGGTTAACTGGCCGAACTCGTCCCACTGCCATTCCCGTTTACGCCCGTTCTCGTCGGTTTCGCTCAGGATACGCCCGGCGTAATCGCGTTTTATCTGTGTGATGCGCCCACCCGGCTGGCGAATACACAGCGGCTGGTCGTATTCGTTACGCTCCCATTCAGTGATACGCCCCAGCGGGTCACGCTGTTTTTTCAGCAGCCAGGTTTCATCAAACCACAGCGTGGTGGTGGCTCCGGTGGCGTCGGTATAATCGGTTCTGCGCTCTTCCGGGAAGTAGCGGAAGGTGTCGTTATACAGGCCTTCCTGTGTGCCTGTGGCAGTCACCCGGCCTTCATCGTCATAGCGAAGATGGAAGTGCGTCGGGCCGTTATCGCGCCAGGAACTCAGCCAGCCCTGTTCGGTGTAGGTATAGTGCAGCGCACCATTAAAGCGGGTCTGTACATCACTCAGCCGCTGCTCATCGCCGTGGCTGATATAGTCATAACGCACCAGTTCGCTGCCTTCTGATTCGTCGGTCACACGGAATATCTGCCCCTGCGGGCCGCACATCACCCGCAGACTCAGGCCGCTGCTGTGGGTTACGTTTGTCAGGTGGCCGATGGCGTTATAGGTGAAGTGGATTTCGTTGCGGTTGCGATCCTTAATGGCAGACAAACGTAGATGTCTGTCACCTGATGACAAAGGTGTAAATACATAACTCTGTTGCGTCTGTTCATCAAAAATAATTGCCCGGTTACGGCTTCCCAGTAGCCGATACTGTGGCACCAGCAGGTTACGACAGTTATACAATTCCGACGTGGTGGTATAAGCGGGACATAAACCTTCGGCATCAACGTAGGTCACCGTCTGCTCATCACTGTCAAATACCAGATGCTGCGACCAGTTACACAACCAGCGATTACCTAACAGCCCCCCGACTGGATGGCTACTGGTATACATACGCCTGAGTGTTAGTGGAAGAATATGCGGATACTGAAAATCAGTACGGCTTTCAGTATACTCGCCGGTTCCTGTATCTACAGGATCCCCCAGGCACTGTAATCCTTTGAACAGCTTGTTTAGTATTTTTCCACCAAAAAAGGTAGAAAAAACCTCCCCGCCACTGATAATAAGCTGCTCAGTCACGCTCATATCTGCATCTATTGGCAGATATGAGCGTGATGAGTCATCAGCAAAAATGGTCTTACATCCTTCCTGTATTACAGCAGAACACGTAATTTTATCGCCCTTACGGGCCAGTGGCTGATCGTTGATATAAACCGTCGTGCTCCCCTGGGCAATACGTGGTTTGGGATCTCCCGGATGATCTTCACATAAAACAATATCGGTTACCCGCGCTACTGGTTTATCTTCAAAGAATACATTTGGGGAGCCATGATCTATTTCACCCGTTTCCGATGCCCAACGATTACCTATCGCTGTACTTGCCCCGCCAATAAGACCGCTACCGAAACCAATAAAAGCCAGCGCCCCGAGGCCGATACCCCCAGTAAAAAAAATGATTGCACCAATTGCTACCGCCCCGATAATACCCGCAGCCAGCGCCCCTAATGCCCCCAGAAAAGCATTATTATGTACAATCTTATGTCCTTTACAGGCGGGAATATTACTGGCCTTAGCTACGTCATGCCCACTGCATAACGTATCCATCAGGGCATTTCCGGCCATATTTCCCAAATATCCTCCAGCCATTGCTGCGCCAACGGGAGCAATAAAAGCTACACTAGCCACAATTCCATTAGAAAGTGCTACTCCCGCACCATAAAGAAGTGCGCCAATAGCCACTATATTTCCAGTGCTAGCGATAGCATCAACCGTTGTTTGATTACTGCTGTAATCCTTCGATATCTCTGCTATTTCTGGTGAAATTTCAGGTGCGGGTGTTATATCCGATTCGTCCATAATTATTATTCCTTGTATTAATCGGCCTGCTTGATATTTCCTTCCGCTGGACTAAATCGAAAATTCAACAGAATATGTCTCATTGTCTGTCTATTATCCTCCGGCATTCCACCTGGTGCAGTATATGCGAGGCTCAGTATCTGACGGCCATTGCGAACAACCAGCATGAGTTGCGCCACGGAGGTACCCTGCATTTTCCAGTTAAACTCCCAATATTCCGCCGGACGACCTTCAACCTGACAGGAACGCTCTTCCGTGAAAGTAACATCGGTAAGTTCGCGCCTAAACTTTTTCTTCTGGACGGCAAGATAATCACTAAACTCGGCTTCTTCTGGAAGGCTATCTCGGGTGATAACTAAATTAGCCCCCGCGACCTCACTCATAACAGGCATAAGTACATTCATACTTTTGTCCTGCCAGCGCCCCGCTAATTCCAGCTCACCTTCCTGAAAGATATATTTCATTTTCATTTCGCTCCCGGATTAATATCTACTCTCGATGGCCCCAATATTTTTATTGTTCCGTCTGCATTCATAACAATCGTGCTACTTCCCACCACAAAAGTAATTTTTTTCGCGGCTGTCAGCGTGATTTCCCCGCTAATAGAGGTCACCGATATATCCTGCTCTACCGTCTCCGTACAGGTCCCCGTTTCTACCTTCACTTCGCGATTACCCGTTTTCACCGTCAGAGACTGGTCGCCTTCCGTCACGGTAATATTCCGGTTGCCTTTGATGGTTTCGGTATGCTTGCCATCAACAAATTCCGTGCGGTCGATCTTTACCGTGGATGTTTCGTTGTGAATGATGGTTTTCGTTCGATCTGCGTTTACCGTGTGGGTTTCGTTATTTTTCACTACGGTATTCAGATCTTTCTCCGCGAGAAACCTCACCTCCTCCGCACCCGTTTTGTCATCGAAGCGCAGCATATTTCCGTTGGTCGGCCCGCCATACAGTGAGTGGCTGAATATCCCGCTTTGCGACGCCATGCCCGGCAGGCCCCACGGCGGCATGGTGTCCTGGTTGTAGGTACGGCCCACGATTATCGGTAAATCCGGGTCGCCGTTTTTGAAATCCACCAGCACTTCCTGGCCGATGCGCGGGATCTGGATCATGCCAAATCCTTTACCCGCCCACGGGTAGCTGACGCGGATCCAGCAGGAGCTGTTTTCATCATTCTTGCCGTAACGGTCCCAGCCAAACTGCACCTTCACCCGGCCATATTTATCCGTCCAGATTTCCTGCCCCGCCGGGCCGGTGACGATGGCGCTTTGTGGACCTTTGGTGTGGGGTTTACTCAGGGTTCGCTGTGGGCGATAGACTTCGCTGGTGGGATGCAGTTCAAACGTGGTGACATAGGTAAAATGCTGATCCTGGCCGCTGTGCTGCGCGTTGTCCCGTAAAAACAGCGTGGTCTGTACCAGCAGGTATTCCTGGTTGACCTCTGCCGTCGGGTGATTCATCAGTGTGAAGGTGTAACCTGCCATGAGAGTGCGGATATTCCCTGCCCCGCCAACCCGGCTGCCGGGGCTGCGCTGCGCTTCCATACGGATGCGCGTCAGCATCTCACCTTCGCTCTTGTCGAAGTAATCCCCCGGCCATTCGTAATGCTCGTAGGTGGCGTGGCCGGTTTCGCGTGGGTTTGCCACGGTGTTTGCCAGCAATGAGCGTGGCTTTGTAAAATCGAAATCGTTCAGTACCCACTGCCCGGTACGCAGCCTCTCACTGGCCGTAATGGTGTGGATAAACTCTTTATCCAGCTTTAGTCCTTCCTGGTGCCACTCCACCAGTGGCGAGTCCGGGCACGCTTGGTGGGCACTGATAGCGTCCGCCAGCACCAGCGTATGGCTGTTCTCGCTGTGCTCAAACCACCAGTAAATGCCCCACTCCTGCATCAGGCGCTGGATGAAATCAAAGTCGGTTTCGCCGTACTGTACCTGCCAGGTGCGTGACGGGTAGTTTTCCACCAGCCGTTTTTCCACCGGGTACGAGTATTCGGCCAGGACTTCATCCAGAATGTCCACCACGGTTTTATTCTGGAAGGCTTTGTAGTCGCTGGTGTGGGTCAGCAACTTCAGCCACGGCTCAATGCGTAACTCATACGTTACCGAGCGGCCCTCATGGCCCACGACCCGTGCCGCCGTTACCAGGCCGCTGATATGCCGTTTGCCGCCGCCGTCCAGTTCGATATTGACGCACAGGTCTTTGCCCACCATCGGTTTGAGCGGCAGGTTGGCGGCGGGGGAGACATAGCCCAGATTCAGGGTGTCGGGCGTTTTAAGCTGTACGATGTAGGTAAACAGGCTGCCAAGTTTCTCAGAACCATTTATACCGGCAAAAAGCAGCATCTGCGGCGGCACAGCGCTACCGCTTACCGAGACGTTATGCGCTCCCGGTCCACCGGATACCAGCGATGCTGCCGCATCCTGCGCAGCATCGACCATATCCGATATCCCTGCCGCCGCAGCGGCAGCCTGCGCTGCGGCTACCGCCGCTTTTACCAGCCCAGACGGTTCAGGCAACGCCCCAAACAGATCCGCCGCGGCCTGTTCTGCCATCT
>NZ_QBJC02000045.1:0-4478 GCF_003057695.2 Pseudocitrobacter sp. RIT415
AGCAACAACCAGGATCGCGCCGTCCATCTGCGCAGCACCGGTGATCATGTTTTTAACATAGTCAGCGTGGCCCGGGCAGTCTACGTGCGCGTAGTGGCGAGTCGGGGTGTCATATTCAACGTGAGAAGTGTTGATGGTGATACCACGAGCTTTTTCTTCCGGCGCGTTATCGATCTGATCGAATGCGCGAGCAGCACCGCCGTAGGTTTTAGCCAGTACGGTAGTGATGGCAGCGGTCAGCGTTGTTTTACCATGGTCAACGTGGCCGATAGTACCGACGTTAACGTGCGGTTTTGTACGTTCAAACTTTTCTTTAGACATCGATTGTCCCTCTAAGACACGGATAAATCGGTGATATCACCACATCAACCAGGCAACACGCCCGACTTGTTGAATGCATTTAAAAGTAAACAGAGAGAAACGGGAAGGAGAAGTGAAGTGGTGCTGATACCCAGAGTCGAACTGGGGACCTCACCCTTACCAAGGGTGCGCTCTACCAACTGAGCCATATCAGCACGTCTGGAGCGGGCAGCGGGAATCGAACCCGCATCATCAGCTTGGAAGGCTGAGGTAATAGCCATTATACGATGCCCGCATCCTGAAACTCGGCTACCCAGTTCTTTCTGTTTAAGGAGAAGAACACTCTCCTGTTTGAGCCGGAGGATACAGCTTCCGACTCAGGTTGCGCTTTCGCGTAACCGAAGATGGTGGTGGGGGAAGGATTCGAACCTTCGAAGTCGATGACGGCAGATTTACAGTCTGCTCCCTTTGGCCGCTCGGGAACCCCACCAGGCACTTGATGGTGCCGACTACCGGAATCGAACTGGTGACCTACTGATTACAAGTCAGTTGCTCTACCTACTGAGCTAAGTCGGCATCAAGTAGCGCGCATTCTAGGGAGACCTGCGCCTGCATGCAACTAAAAATTTGCATAAAATGTTCTCTTGCTCATATTTTGTGCGCAACTGCGTAAAAACACAGCAAGCTGGCGAATATCAGAGCATAAAATGGATGTTTTTAACGCAGCACTTAAAGGACGTTTACCGTGTTATCTACCGTACCAGGTATTGGCTGCGCCATGGAGTATGTATAACACTTTCGAGGAGAGCCATGATGTGTTGCGTTTGTGCACGAAAGCATCACTCATTTTGATTTTTTCTTCTTATTCTCTTCCATCTGGTGTTAACCTCCTGCCCATTGTCCTGATTAACTGAATGTTGATGCGTCGTGTGTACGTCAAGGCGGCGGTCAGAACATGCTTATGAGAAAAAAAGAGCAAACGTTAATGACACCTTACCTACAGTTTAATCGTAGCCAGTGGGCTGCGCTTCGTGATTCCGTACCAATGACCCTGACTGAAGGGGAAATCAAGCGGTTGAAAGGTATCAACGAAGATCTGTCGCTGGAAGAGGTCGCCGAGATCTATTTGCCTTTATCGCGTTTGCTCAACTTCTATATCAGCTCTAACCTGCGTCGCCAGGCTGTGCTGGAACAGTTTCTGGGCACCAATGGGCAACGTATTCCTTATATCATTAGTATTGCTGGTAGCGTCGCCGTGGGGAAAAGCACGACTGCGCGCGTTTTGCAGGCGTTACTGAGCCGTTGGCCTGAACACCGTCGCGTTGAGCTAATTACCACCGATGGCTTCCTGCACCCTAATGAGGTGCTGAAAGAGCGTGGACTGATGAAGAAGAAAGGCTTCCCACAGTCTTATGATATGCATCGTCTGGTTAAATTCGTTTCAGATCTGAAATCTGGGGTACCTGACGTGACGGCGCCTGTCTATTCGCATCTGATTTATGATGTCATCCCTGACGGCGATAAAACGGTGACGCATCCGGATATTTTAATTCTTGAAGGGTTAAATGTTCTGCAAAGCGGAATGGATTATCCACACGACCCACATCATGTATTTGTTTCCGATTTTGTCGACTTCTCAATATATGTTGATGCGCCGGAGAAACTACTTCAATCATGGTATATCAACCGATTCCTGAAATTCCGCGAGGGCGCATTTACCGACCCGGATTCTTATTTCCACAACTATGCACAACTTTCGAAAGATGAAGCGATAAACGTGGCGACTAACTTGTGGAATGAAATTAACCTTGTGAATCTAAAGGAAAATATATTACCTACACGTGAGCGTGCCAGCCTGATTTTAACCAAAAGAGCTAATCACTCGGTTGAGCAAGTCCGCCTGCGAAAATAAATTTTTATAGAAAAGGGAGCCGAGGCTCCCTTTTTTCATTCAGCGCTACGCAACGATATTTCGCCGCCGACCCAGGGTTTTATCACCCCATCCTGCTCAAGCAATAATGCCCCCTGAGAATCAATACCGCGAGAAACACCAAAGATTTCTTTATCGCCAATAATTAACTTCACCGGGCGATCAATAAAGTTATCGAGTTTTTTCCAGCGAGCCAGATATGGTGTCAGCCCTTCCTGTTCAAATAGACGAAGTGATTCACGCAGCTCTTTAATCAGACGGACGGCAAGCGTATTACGATCGATGGAGATCCCCGCTTCCTGAAGGTTGATCCAGCCTTGATTGATCACATCATTTTCAACGTGACGCATAACAAGGTTAATTCCCGCACCAATCACAATTTGCGCTGCATCACCCGTTTTTCCGGTTAATTCCACCAGAATCCCGGCAAGTTTGCGATCATTGAGGTACAGGTCATTCGGCCACTTTACGCGCACCTGATCGGCACCCAGGCTTTGCAATACTTCGGCCATCACAATGCCAATTACCAGACTCAAGCCAATTGCCGCCGCAGGCCCCTGCTCAAGCCGCCAGTACATCGATAGATAGAGATTCGCCCCGAATGGAGAGAACCATTTACGACCACGGCGACCGCGGCCTGCCGTTTGATACTCAGCCACGCAGGCATCACCGGAATGCAGCTCGTGAATGCGATCGAGCAAATACTGATTGGTGGAATCAATAACCGGTAAGACCGCTACGTTGCCATATTCAATTTGCTGGCGAATGCGTTCTTCTTCCAGCAACTGAATAGGCTCTGGCAGGCTATAACCTTTGCCCGGAACCGTAAACACATCGACGCCCCAATCGCGCAAGGTCTGGATATGTTTATTAATCGCCGCGCGACTCATGCCCAGCTTTTCGCCCAGCTGTTCGCCGGAATGGAATTCACCGTCAGACAGGATGGCAATCAGCGTTAAGGGAATCGTGTTGTCCTTCATGCAATGACCTCTACCGCATTTACTTCACCAGTTGGTCCCATAAATCGCACTTCAGGCTCCAGCCAAATATTAAATTTCTTGCCGACCTGCGCTCGCACGTGGTGAGCCAGCGCAACCACATCATCACTGGTCGCATGATCCTGATTGATGAGTACCAACGCCTGCTGCTGATGTACCGCCGCGCCACCGTAAACATAGCCTTTCAACTGGCACTGGTCGATAAGCCAGCCCGCCGCCAGTTTTACGGTTCCGTCAGCTTGTGGGTAATGCGGCGCGTTAGGGAATGAAGCCAGCAATATTTCAGCATGCTCGCACTCTACGACCGGGTTCTTAAAGAAGCTTCCCGCGTTACCGTTGACTTTGGGATCCGGGAGTTTCGTCATTCGCATATGACATACGGAATCAAAGACATCACGTGGCGTAACGGTTTGTGGATCCAGGCGCGTCAGATCGCCATACGTCAGGACGGGCTTCCAGGCTTTTGCTAAGCGGAAACCCACGGCCAGGATGGCGTATTTATCCTGATATTCGTGTTTAAAGATGCTGTCACGATAACCAAAGCGACACTCTGTAGCTGTTAAACGCAGGTGTTTGCCCGTGGCAAGTTCGACACAGTCGACAAATTCACAGACCTGCTTAATCTCGACGCCATAGGCACCGATATTCTGAATAGGTGATGAACCGGCGCAACCAGGGATCAGCGCCAGGTTTTCCAGACCCGGCATGTTGTTATCCAGCGTATAACGAACTAACTGATGCCAGTTTTCACCTGCCCCGACATGAAGATGCCACGCGTCTGTTGACTCGGTGACATTGATACCTTTAATCCGGTTAACGATGACGGTTCCGGCGTAATCTTCCAGGAAGAGAACGTTGCTTCCTTCACCCAGAATAAGAACTGGCAGACTTTCTGCAATCGCATGCTGCCAGGCGCTCAGTAATTGCTGTTCGTTTTCCGCGCATACAATGTGCTTCGCATGATGTTCAATGCCGAAGGTGTTCCAGGGTTTTAGGGAATGGTTCATAGCTGCTTTCCTGATGCAAAAACGTCGCTAGTTTACCGTATATGGGGGGATTGTGCGCGTGGTATCGCCCGATGGCACTGCGCTTACCAGGCCTGCGGGTTCGTGCCATTCGGTGGGGGATTGTTCTTTTGCAGGCCGGATATGGCGCCGCCGCATCCGGCACTTTTTTCTTCGCACCAGCGCAAAAAGGCCATCCCTGCGGATGGCCTTCTGCTTTATTTGATGCCTGGCAGTTCCCTACTC
>NZ_QBJC02000046.1:0-1564 GCF_003057695.2 Pseudocitrobacter sp. RIT415
ACGCCGGAAGACCAAGGGTTCCTGTCCAACGTTAATCGGGGCAGGGTGAGTCGACCCCTAAGGCGAGGCCGAAAGGCGTAGTCGATGGGAAACAGGTTAATATTCCTGTACTTGGTGTTACTGCGAAGGGGGGACGGAGAAGGCTATGTTGGCCGGGCGACGGTTGTCCCGGTTTAAGCGTGTAGGTTTGCAGACCAGGTAAATCCGGTTTGCTTCAAGACTGAGACGTGATGACGAGGCACTACGGTGCTGAAGTGACAAATGCCCTGCTTCCAGGAAAAGCCTCTAAGCTATAGGTAACATCGAATCGTACCCCAAACCGACACAGGTGGTCAGGTAGAGAATACCAAGGCGCTTGAGAGAACTCGGGTGAAGGAACTAGGCAAAATGGTGCCGTAACTTCGGGAGAAGGCACGCTGATATGTAGGTGAAGTGATTTACTCATGGAGCTGAAATCAGTCGAAGATACCAGCTGGCTGCAACTGTTTATTAAAAACACAGCACTGTGCAAACACGAAAGTGGACGTATACGGTGTGACGCCTGCCCGGTGCCGGAAGGTTAATTGATGGGGTTAGCTGTAAGGCGAAGCTCTTGATCGAAGCCCCGGTAAACGGCGGCCGTAACTATAACGGTCCTAAGGTAGCGAAATTCCTTGTCGGGTAAGTTCCGACCTGCACGAATGGCGTAATGATGGCCAGGCTGTCTCCACCCGAGACTCAGTGAAATTGAACTCGCTGTGAAGATGCAGTGTACCCGCGGCAAGACGGAAAGACCCCGTGAACCTTTACTATAGCTTGACACTGAACATTGAGCCTTGATGTGTAGGATAGGTGGGAGGCTTTGAAGTGTGGACGCCAGTCTGCATGGAGCCAACCTTGAAATACCACCCTTTAATGTTTGATGTTCTAACGTAGACCCGTGATCCGGGTTGCGGACAGTGTCTGGTGGGTAGTTTGACTGGGGCGGTCTCCTCCCAAAGAGTAACGGAGGAGCACGAAGGTTAGCTAATCCTGGTCGGACATCAGGAGGTTAGTGCAATGGCATAAGCTAGCTTGACTGCGAGCGTGACGGCGCGAGCAGGTGCGAAAGCAGGTCATAGTGATCCGGTGGTTCTGAATGGAAGGGCCATCGCTCAACGGATAAAAGGTACTCCGGGGATAACAGGCTGATACCGCCCAAGAGTTCATATCGACGGCGGTGTTTGGCACCTCGATGTCGGCTCATCACATCCTGGGGCTGAAGTAGGTCCCAAGGGTATGGCTGTTCGCCATTTAAAGTGGTACGCGAGCTGGGTTTAGAACGTCGTGAGACAGTTCGGTCCCTATCTGCCGTGGGCGCTGGAGAATTGAGGGGGGCTGCTCCTAGTACGAGAGGACCGGAGTGGACGCATCACTGGTGTTCGGGTTGTCATGCCAATGGCATTGCCCGGTAGCTACATGCGGAAGAGATAAGTGCTGAAAGCATCTAAGCACGAAACTTGCCCCGAGATGAGTTCTCCCTGAGACTTTAAGTCTCCTGAAGGAACGTTGAAGACGACGACGTTGATAGGCTGGGTGTGTAAGT
>NZ_QBJC02000048.1:0-1301 GCF_003057695.2 Pseudocitrobacter sp. RIT415
TTTCCTTTACCACTCTCGGGAAGGTTCTTTCCCTTCTTGTCGGTAATTTTACCAGATGCCCCATGCTCTCAAGATCACGCATCAGCTCCGGGATACGCCCGGGTGAAGCGCCCTGAATAGTCATCAACATTCGCATTACCATTCCGCATGACTCTGAGAAGCTCAGCTGATTTGGCCAGTATCCTTTCAGATGGCCCGCCATTTTAATCATCTGATATCTCACCAGATTATAAGCCAGTAAGACGCCCCATAGTTCCTGCTCAACAAGCTTCGGCTTTTTACTTCTCAGCGTCAGCCTGCTCAGTTGCATCGTCTGTTTTATCTCCCGGTATCCCAGTTCAATTTCCCAGCGATGGCTGTACAGGTCTGCCATTTCCCCACCGGGATAGCGCATGGCGTCCGTCATTGACGTCAGCAGATGGCAGACTTTTCCCTTGCGCGTCACGGTCAGCAGGCGGGCTGTCATTTCATTTCCCAGACCCGGCCATTTTTTTCGTGCCTGTGGGCTGGTTTTCAGCGTCACCAGATAGTCCCCTTTACCCAGCTTTCTGACCTCTTCATACTGCGCTCCCTTCCTGAGAGGGATCATCCAGTGGCGATGCTCTCCCGCCTGGCTCCAGGCATTTAACAGCCCCAGTGAGTAATAACCTTTATCCATTAACGTCAGGGTGTTATCGCTGGTTTGTTCTATCAGTTGCTCAGCAAGCTCATTTTCACTGTTTTTCATGGTGCCGAATGCCGCTGCCGTCAGCAGATGGCTGGTCAGCTCCATCTGACAGACCATTTTGACCTGCGGGTAGAGTGCCGTGTTTCCGGCATGCGTCTGGCGGGGGAAAGCTTTATCGTTTTCCGGCGTGTCAGGTGTGCGCCAGAACACACCATCGATGGCCAGCAGGGTCAGGCCGCACCAGTGCGGATGCGGCGTGGCGTTATGCCAGAGCTGCGCTGTCTGCGTGAACACACGGCGGACGGCCTCGCTACCCAGACGCTGGCGGGCCTGGATCACGGCGCTGGGCGCAACGAACGGACGATTGCCGGGTAACATTATATCCAGCCGGTTAACGATCTGATGGAGCGGCTCCTTGCGCTCAAGGGCCATACCGACAATGCACCAGACCATCATTTCCAGAGGAAGGCGCCGTTTGCGTAACGTGACGGTGCCGGATTCTTCAAGGCAGCGGGAAATCAGTTCCGGGTCCAGATAATCACCCAGAGAAGTCAGCGGGTTACGCAGGGAATCGTAACGGGATACCACATCAAGAGCCTGTCCAATGTGCATAAAAAAATCCGGAAACGGGTGA
>NZ_QBJC02000049.1:0-1158 GCF_003057695.2 Pseudocitrobacter sp. RIT415
TACCCATGGTGATCGACTTTTTCTTCAGGTCGATCATCCCCACTTTTGTACTGTACCACCACACTTCATAGCAGCCATCCTCCTGCGTTTCCTTCAGCCCGACCCGCTCTCCCCTGAACGCGTTGCCTGCCTTCAGACTGATACCTTTTATGCTCAGCTTCCCGCTGATATCGACCTTCCTCACCATCACTCCTTCATCATATTCCGGTGGCGTAATGCTGTCACTGTACTGCCTTGCTGACGGCTGATACCGCGAGGCCGGAACGGCCATACCCAGTGCTTCATGGGGCCGTTCAAGGTTATACACCGTACGCCAGTGGTCGAAAGCACGCTGCAGCTCATCGCTGTCTGTGAACCACTTACCCTGCAGTACTTCCGCCTTCAGGCTGCGGTGAAAACGTTCCAGCTTGCCCTGTGTCTGCGGATGATATGGCCGGGAATGCCCCACCCGGATACCCTGGCGCATCAGCCACAACTCAAGTGCCGTCCAGGTGCCGGTGGTATCGCCCCACGGTGAGCCGTTGTCCATTGTCATCCGGTGTGGCAGCCCGTAGCGTTCAAACACGCTGACCAGCTGCTGCTGCACGGTCTCACGGCGTTCATTGGTGCAGGGTGCCAGACACAGGGAGAAACGGGAGTGGTCATCCAGCAGGGTGAGCGGATGGCAGCGCCCCCCGCCGAAGGGGAAGTGACCCTTAAAATCCATCTGCCAGAGCCGGTTCGGCGCGTCATGTTCGAACCTGCCCGTGACGGGAATGCCCGGAGCCGTGCCCGGCAGCAGACCGTGACGGGCCATCAGGTTATGGACGGTGCTGAAGGCGGGCATACGGTGCCCCTGGTCTTCGAGCCAGCGCTTTATCTTGCGGGCGCCCCAGCGCTCATGACGGGCATGGGCGATGCGCAGCAGGTCAGTGATATCATCCGGAGAACGGTTGGGAGAGTGATGAGGTACGCGGGGACGGTCCAGAAGACCGGATGCGCCTTCCTCAGCCCAGCGACGAAGCCACTTGTAACCGGTGGCGGGAGAAATGCCGTAGTGACGGCAGAGGGAACGGATGTTCGCCCCGTCTTGTGAGGCGAACAGAACAAACTCGGAACGTAATGACATGGTATCTCTCGCATCCCAGGGCATAAGCGACTCCATAAACGGGTTCTTAT
>NZ_QBJC02000005.1:0-247330 GCF_003057695.2 Pseudocitrobacter sp. RIT415
ACTGATTTCACATGCCTTTACCCGCATAACCACTCACTAGCAACTACAATAACCGTATTTTTCAGTTTTAAGTTACGGTTATAGTTATGTTTAAGCAACTGTTCGTAGATATGCGATTAGAGCTTTCGCCGAGGCTTTACTGTCCAATAGTTCCTGTACTGCGTTATGCTGTTCATCAGTCAATGGCTTACCAGGTGATGCTTTCTTTAATCCACATAGTATTCCCCCCTCTTCTACAAACTTATCCAGTGCTGTAGCAACTGCGGTACAGGCTAATTTGTATTTCTCGATAGAAGATTCACTTGCTGCTAATGTCTTCATCTGTTCTGAACGGGTTAAGATAAGATAATACTTAACCTGTACTTTTGAAAGCTCTGTAGCGTGTTTGACGATGTAGAAGACATCTTTAACAGGTAACTTGTACTTTCCCAATGATTTACACTCTTGAATCGTCTGGTTAATTATTAGAGTTGCTTCTGATGTTAGGCCACTGTAAGTAACACGTTTTAATGCTTCTTCTAACTTTTTATTGTCATAAATCCTTTCTTTTTTTGCCATGATAAATACCCCTATGGAAGATGTTAATTAATATTGGCCTGATGTATTCCTAATACTCAGGCTTTCTATTTCAGAAGAAAATGGGCGGGGTTTATACTCCACGTACCTTCTTGAACCATTCACTATACTCTGGCACTTTATTTTTGCGTAGATTGCTAATGAAATCTTTATCGCAATTCACTTTAAGTAAATTACAAATCCTGGCACTTGTCATATCACCTAGTAGGATATTCTCGTACTGAGAGAATGTTAGTTGAATGAAATTAACCTTTTCTTTTTTTCGTACTGATTTGTTCAATGACTTCCTATTAGTCCTGATCTTATTTTTGGTTTGTATTTTACCGTTTTTCTTTGACATTTTGTCACTCCTCTAAATTAAAACTCATCTCATGTTTAACCTCCTACGGCTGCTGTTTATGTTCGATTGGCTATATGTTAACGGGCAAAATTGCCCCAATCAAGGAATAGTTGCAACTTTTTCTTGACAATATCATTACTATTCAAGTCAAAAAATCATATATCATTTAGGCACTATCTTTGTACTTTTTAACTGGTACATTATTAGATGATTTAGCGAGTATCTTTGTACTTTCTTACTGATACATTCGTAAATTGTTTTAGAAGTATTCATGTATTTTCTAAGTGGTGCATAAATTTATGCGACCTTGCGGTCAGGCAGGATATAAAAAAGAAAAATCAATAAACATAATAACAAATCTATTGAAACACGTTACCTTGCAAGATTTTGTGCTGGACGGTACTATCGAGAGTGGTACAGTACTGTTTTAGTACTACCACTATAATCAATTGATTAACCAGCACAATTTAGTACTAACGGCACCTGGCAGGGCCCCCACCCAATTCTGGGTAAGTACTTGATAGCTATACGCTATAGTACTGAAATCTCTCCTCCATAGCCTTAGTGGTACAAAAACTGTGTATCACCAGTAGGCTACACGATGTCCCTTATGCTCTCCCGTCACTAAGCAGGCTCTCAGCGAAGAGTCTGCTTAGTACGAATCAAATATGTTCTAATAAATCATATAGTTGAGACACTGCAACTGACTTACCATATCTTCGGTATGTGATTGAATTATCTGCATGTCCTAAGAATGCAGCAGCATAATGCTCCACTACACCAGCATTTTTTAACTTAGTGGCAATGTAATGTCGCAGTGAATGAAACTCTGGAACCCCTAATTTTTTGCGATAACCACTAAACCAGCGGGTGAAGTAGTGGCTGTATGACCCTTTATAGAAAGTTAACTGCGGGAACAGTCTACCCTTTTGGTTCTGTACATAGTCCAAAAATCCCATATCTATCAATTTGTTATGAATTGGTATTGTACGTTTACTGTTCTCCGTTTTGACCACCTGTCCATCATGACGATCATCAATCCTGATGCACCATCTTCCCTCATTTTTAAATATATCACCATGATATAGCTGACAAATTTCATTAGCTCTCATCCCCGTAAATCGACCAAGCAAAATAATCCATCTCTTCCAGTCAGGTAAAGCACTGATCCCATTCTCCAGACATCTGATCTGAGCAGAGGTATATGCCTCTCGCTTTTGGGAAACTGGCTCGCGATCCTTTTGGAGCAACCCCTCAAAGGGATTTTGAAAATCATAGTCAGTGCGATGTTTCAGCCATCGGAAAAAACCACTGATTTTCTTAACATATTTGTTCTTTGTAGGAATCGCGACATCGAGCCCGCTAATGAATTCAGCAGCCCTGCTACGCTTAAGCACCTGATCAGTGAAGCTAAAGTACTTTTCAATACAGCGTTTGATAGAAGAAAATTCCCTTTCACAAACTTCACGGCTTTTAAACTCAACGTACTGCTCAGCATGTAGTTTTAGCTCGCTGAGCGACAAGTCTGAATGAGGGGATTGAATCAAATCGATTGTAGTCGTGGCGGTTTCAGTACCCAGCCAAGGACGATCTGCAAAGCGTAAAGATCGCTTTGTCGCTTCAGTCTTTGAACGCGTACCTAACGAACGACGAAACTCGCGGCGTTTACCACAAGGTAAGACGTTAACTTTCCGGTAGTACCAGATCCCATGACGGGAGAGCATAAGGGACATCGTGTAGCCTACTGGTGATACACACTTTTTGTACCACTAAGGCTATGGAGGAGAGATTTCAGTACTATAGCGTATAGCTATCAAGTACTTACCCAGAATTGGGTGGGGGCCCTGCCAGCTACATCCCGGCACACGCGTCATCTGCCCTGGCTGCTTCCTTCCGGACCTGACCTGGTGAACAGAGTAGCGTTGCGGGAGAACCAACAGAGCCCCCATTGAGAGCGTTAGTTACCTAACGCGCTGGCGCATTATCCCTGCAGTGCCATGCAATTGCAAGCCATCTGCGGTTACCTGCTGGATTCTTGCGCAATCGCCCCTTCACAGCACGCAGGTTGCTGATTATGCTGAACGCTGGTTTATCAGGAACAGACTATGGACGCACTCGATTCCTTTCCCCAGCGAGTCTGGCAAATTGTCGCCTCGATCCCGGAAGGCTTCGTCACCACCTACGGTGATGTGGCGCGTCTGGCGGGTTCGCCACGTGCAGCGCGGCAGGTTGGTGGCGTATTAAAGCGCCTGCCGGAAGGCTCTACATTGCCCTGGCATCGGGTAGTGAATCGCCACGGCACCATTTCCCTTACCGGCCCGGATTTACAGCGCCAGCGACAGGCGCTGCTCGCCGAGGGCGTGCAGGTATCAGGCGGTGGGAAGATTGATTTGCAGAAGTACCGCTGGATCTACTAAAAAAAATGCCCTCGCGAGGAGGGCATTACAGGTTACTGACAACGTACGCGTTGTTCTTGCCGGATGCGGCTTCGCTTTATCCGGCCTACAAAATAGTGCAGAAACCTTGTAGGCCTGATAAGCGCCGCACATCAGGCAATGTTGATTACGGGATTTGCGTCGGCGCCGGATCCGAAGAAGACGGATTAACCTGGGTTGGCGACGTTGAGGGTACGGTCGTTGCCGCACCACCGGTTTGTTGCATTGGCATGGCCGTCTGCTGTACCGGAACCAGCGTCAGGTCAGCTTTGGTACCGCCCTGATTGATAATGGGCTGCACGGTGTCAGTAATAAAGATCAGCTTATCATTCAGCGTAATAGCTGCGCTCAACAGAATTCGGGCATTAGGCTGGATGTCCTTCGGGTTGAACGGCAGCACAAAGCTAAAGGGTGCCTGTTTCCCTTCGGTACGCGTCACTTTCTGAGCGATAACTTTGGACGGTGCATCCGCGAGCGAGGCATCAGAAACCGTAACGGTCAACACCGCATCCGGTGGCAGAGCCACTTTCTGACGGATCCAAACGGTACCCGTTACACTCGGCTGCTGAATAGCGCCTTGTGTAGCGCCCACCGCGCTCGGATTTGGCGCAGGGGTCTGGATATCTGCACTCTTATCTGCACAGGCAGACAGGGCGACGGCGATGGCTATTCCACTTAACATTGGCACGATTTTCATTGCGTTCTCCTTTTCGCTCATGCATCTGCAGGATTTTTTCCTGCCAGAGCGACCATTCATAAACAGTCATAACGCGTTAAGTGTGGCACAGATCTCCTTTTTTTTCCTGCAAAGTACCTTTTATTCAGACTTTTGCACCCATCGGACCAGCTGCAAAACTGCGTTATACTGTGCTCATCCCTCGCCGCGGCGATGAAAAATATTATTGAGGACATTTATGAGTCAGGCGCTTTCAAACTTACTGGCATTGTTGAATCTGGAAAAAATCGAAGAAGGATTATTCCGCGGGCAGAGCGAAGATTTGGGGCTGCGTCAGGTATTTGGCGGCCAGGTTGTGGGTCAGGCTCTTTATGCCGCAAAAGAAACGGTGCCCGTTGAACGCCTGATTCACTCGTTTCACAGCTATTTCCTGCGCCCGGGCGACAGCCTGAAGCCGATTGTCTATGACGTTGAAGTGCTGCGCGACGGTAACAGCTTCAGCGCTCGCCGGGTGTCGGCGATTCAGAACGGTAAACCGATATTCTATATGACCGCGTCATTCCAGGCACCAGAGCCGGGTTACGAGCATCAGAAAACCATGCCCGATGCGCCCGCGCCGGAGAGCCTGCCGTCAGAAACCGATATCGCCCGTTCGCTGGAGCATCTGTTACCGCAGGTGTTAAAAGATAAATTCCTCTGCGAGCGTCCGCTGGAAATTCGCCCAGTGGAGTTCCATAACCCACTGAAAGGCCACGTCGCCGAGCCGAAACGTCAGGTCTGGCTGCGCGCTAACGGGGCGGTGCCGGATGACTTACGCGTACACCAGAATTTGCTGGGTTATGCCTCCGATCTCAACTTCCTGCCGGTCGCGCTTCAGCCGCACGGTGTCGGTTTCCTGGAAAAAGGGATGCAGGTTGCGACGATTGACCATTCCATGTGGTTCCATCGTCCGTTTAACCTGAATGAGTGGCTGCTGTACAGCGTGGAAAGTACCTCAGCCTCCAGCGCACGTGGCTTTGTACGCGGCGAGTTCTATTCGCAGGATGGCGTGCTGGTGGCATCGACGGTACAGGAAGGCGTGATGCGTAATCGCGGATAGGTTGACGTCTGAAAGCAAAAGCCTCCGCAAGCGGAGGCTTCAGATTGCTGATAAAGTGCGCTTTGTTCTTGCCGGATGCGGCGAAAACACCTTATCCGGCCTACAAAATCTTGCTAATTCAATATATTGCAGAATCCTTGTAGGCCTGATAAGTGTAGCGCATCAGGCAATTTCGCGTTAGTCATCAGTCTCAAAGCCTCCGCTTGCGGAGGCTTTTTGTGAGCACTGATTAGGCGTTATACGCGTTCTCGCCGTGACTGTTAACATCCAGCCCTTCACGCTCCTGCTCTTCCGGCACGCGCAGCCCCACGGTCAGGTCTGCGACTTTGTAACCAACGAAGGCCACAATGCCCGACCAGACGATGGTGATGCCGATGCTCTCAAGCTGTACCAGCACCTGATGACCCATGGTGACGCCTTCCGCGTAACCGACACCGCCAAAGGAGGTAGAGGCGAAGATACCGGTCAGGATACAGCCTACGATGCCGCACACGCCGTGAACGCCGAAGACATCGCAAGGATCATCCACACGCAACCAGCGTTTCAGGATGGTAACGCCCCACAGCCCGGCCAGCCCCGCAACAATACCGAGGATCAACGCGCCGCCGACACCGATAAAGCCACACGCTGGAGTAATCCCCACCAGGCCCGCAATCGCCCCGGAACACGCGCCCAGCAGAGACGGTTTACCGCGCAGCGCCCATTCACCGAAGACCCAGCCCAGAATCGCTGCCGCCGTTGCCACAACGGTGTTCACGAAAGCCAGACCGGCAATTTCGTTCGCCGCACTCGCTGAACCCGCGTTGAAGCCAAACCAGCCGAAGTAAAGGATGGCGGTACCGATAAACACCATCGGCAGGTTATGTGGTTTGAACGCTTCTTTTCCAAAACCCACGCGTTTGCCAATCAGATACGCCCCGACGAGACCCGCAACCGCAGCGTTGATGTGTACAACCGTACCACCCGCGAAGTCCAGCGCGCCATGAGAGCCCAGCAGACCGCCGCCCCACACCATGTGCGCAATCGGAATGTAGGAGAGCGTCAGCCAGATAACCACGAAAATCAGTACCGCAGAGAAGCGAATACGCTCCGCCAGCGCGCCAACAATCAGGCCAACGGTAATACAGGCGAACGACCCCTGGAAGGCAACGTGGATATACTGATAAAAGGTACCCATCGGTGCGGTCAGGGCAATGCCTTTCAGCATCACCCAGTCAAAGTTACCGAAGAAGCTGCCGCCGGTGCCGAAGGCCAGCGTATAGCCGTAGACCACCCACAGCACGCAGACCAGCGCGAAGGTGACCGCGACCTGCGTCAGCATAGAGAGAACGTTTTTCCCACGAATCAGACCACCGTAAAACAGGGCAATTCCCGGGATGGTCATAAACAGTACCAGCGCGGTACAAATCATCATAAAGGCGTTATCGGCTTTATCGATCGTCGCCGGAGCCGCCATCGCCAGGCCCGGCAACAGCGCCAGAGCCGCCAAACCGGTTTTCAATTTTGCTATTTTCATTTTCTCGATCCCTATCACTGTGCGCCAGGAATTACAGTGCCGCTTCGTCGGCTTCGCCGGTACGAATACGAATCACACGTTGCAGCTCGGCGACGAAAATCTTACCGTCGCCAATTTTTCCGGTGTACGCCGCCTTGCTCACCACATCCACGACTTCATCAAGCTGGTCGTCGGCAATCGCGACATCAATCTTCACTTTCGGCAGGAAGTTCACGCTGTACTCCGCGCCACGATACAGCTCGGCATGCCCCTTCTGACGACCGAAGCCCTTCACTTCCGTCACGGTCAGTCCCTGAATACCAATTGAAGACAACGCTTCGCGGACGTCTTCGAGTTTGAATGGTTTGATTACCACGGTAACCAGCTTCATAGATCCCCTCCAGTCAGAATTCGGTAATGGCTGCTGCTACACGAGATAGATAAAGCAAGGGGCGTGCCAGAATTGAAAATTGAGAGAGAATTGGCGGTTAATGGCGTCAGGCACGTGGCGGTGCACAGGCATTAGCTGGAAATGAAACAAAAACGCACCATGCGAGTGCATGATGCGTGGTTGAATTGCACGCGCTGGTGCGTCTGTTAGCAAATTGCTTAAAAAAAGTGCATCAGTCCGTTAATGATGGTCAGCTAAGCGCAAAGTTCCGTTCACTTTATGTTTTGCGCAATATGTAACATCTGAGTCAGTGAACGGGCAAAGGGGGGCAACCGCGCCCCCCTTCGCCAATCCAGCGGGGACTCGTCGGTTTCAGATACATTGGTTTTTGCTGTTAAATTAAAGACTAAAGACCGCACCGCCGTTGATGGCGTCAAAATCGCCGAAGCGTTCCCTGGAGGCCGGGGCAGCCCACATGGATGTGGGCTAAGGGCGCGGCTTTACAGGGATGTTACCTCGCGCCCGACCCGAAAGCCGTAAGGGATAAGCTGAGGGAACCGCGAAGCGGCGATTTTTCCGCCGGAGCCTGGGGGTGCAGGGGGCGGCGGCGATTGGCCGCCCCCTGCGTGCTCCCTGCGCCTGCACGATTTATATGGCATGGAGCCAGACAGGAGCGCAACGGGGAGATGCTCTGAAAAGTGAATCGGCCCTTAACTGACCAGCATCACATCAGGCGGTCAGCGTTTCATCCTGCGCACTGGCGGCAAGTTCTTCTCCGGCCAGTTGAAGCTGATACATCTGCCAGTAACGGCCTTTGGCTTCCAGCAGTTGCTGGTGCGAACCCTGCTCCACCGCCTGTCCACGATGCAGCACCATAATGGTATCAGCATCGACGATGGTGGAAAGCCGGTGCGCAATCACCACAAGCGTGGTGTGTTCACGCACGGCAGCCAGCGCCTGTTGAATCGCCTGCTCGGTACCGGAGTCGATATTGGCGGTGGCTTCGTCCAGAATCAGTACCTGCGGCGTATCGACCAGCACGCGCGCCAACGCCAGCAGCTGTTTTTGCCCAACGGAGAGATTGTTCCCCTGCTCGCCCAGCGGCGTATAAATGCCATCACTCAGCCCACGCGCCAGCTCCGCCAGCTGCACCGTTTCCAGCGCCTGCCATACCTGCGCTTCGCTGATATCACGGCCAAGCGTAACGTTAGCGAAGAAAGAGTCGGCCAGCACTACCGGATCCTGCTGTACCATGGCGACGCCCTGTCGTAGCACCTGATGACTCAAACTGCCAAGCGGGCGACCACCCAGGCGGATTTCGCCGGCGTTCGGCGAGTAGTATCCCATCAGCAAACTGGCAAGAGTGCTTTTGCCGCTGCCCGTATGCCCCACCAGCGCCACAAAACTGCGCGAGGGAATCGACAGCGAGATATCCTGCAACACCATTCGGTCATCGCGGTAAGCAAAGGAGACGTTATCAATTTCAATGTCGCCGTTGTCCAGTGGACGCGTATCGTCACCGTAGGTCTGGCGCGGCCTGTCCATCAGCTCGAATACGCGCTCACCGGCCACCACCGCCTGTTGCAGCATTGACTGCTGGGTGGTGAGTTCAATCAGCGGTTCATTGAGACGTCCCAGATAGCTGATAAACGCATACAGCACCCCCACTTCAATGGTGCCCACCGAGGTGAAGCCAAACAGCATCAACAGCCCGCACAATATTAACGAGGAAAAAAGGCTTAGCAGTGGTCTCAGCAGGAAGCCATCAAGACGCAGGGTTTGCATACGCGCCAGATAGTGCTGACGGCTATGCTCACCTATGCGTTCGCCAAAGCGTGCCTGCTGACGGAACTGCTGGATAACGCTCATACCGTTGATCACTTCGTTAAAGCCATCGTTGATATCCGCCAGATACGTGCGCACGCGACGTACGATAGGCGTGCTGTAGCGTTGGTAAATCACCATCACCGTCAGTACCGCCGGGAAGATACAAACCGCCACCAGCGCCATGCGCCAGTCGAGGCTAAACATCGCCACCAGCATCGCGCCAATCAGCGCGGCGCTGCGCAGCACCGTTGCCACAACCGTGACGTAGAGATCGCGGATTACTTCCGTATCGTTAGTCACGCGGGAAATCAGTTGCCCTACGGGTTGCGTATCAAATTCGCTGAGCGGCTGGCGCAGCGCGGCGTCCATCACGTCACTTCGTAGCTGTTGCACCACCCCAACCGCCGCACGGTTGAACAGCAGCGACTGGCTATAGTGCAGTGTCGCCGCCAGCAGTTGCAGGCCGATATACGCCGCCGCCAGCCCCGCAACGGTGCCTAACGGAAGAGTGTGTTTCGCCACCATGTTATCGATGAAGTAGCTTATCAGCACCGGCCCCGAGACTTCCGCCGCTGCCGCCACCCATAACATCACCACCGCAATAGAGAGCGGTTTTCGCCACGGTGAACCGTAGGCCAGCAATCTTTTTAATGTCGGCCACAGTTGACCAAAATTACGCATCGGTCACCTCCGACGGTTCTTCATCGGGCACATCATCCAGCGCCGCTTCCAGTTGCTGGTAGCGATACATATCCCGATACCAACCCGGCTGCGTCACCAGCTGTTCATGCTGCCCGCGCTGGCAGAGATGCCCGTGCTGCATCACAATAATTTCACTGGCTTCCGTCAGCGCCGACAAACGATGTGCGCTAATAATCACCGTGCGGCCTTCGCCCCACAGGCGAAGGTTGTGCAAAATCTGATGCTCGGTACGTCCGTCTACCGCTGAGAGCGCATCGTCGAGGATCAGGATTTCGGCATTGAGCAAGAGCGCGCGCGCAATCGAAATGCGTTGTTTCTGCCCGCCGGAGAGCATCACCCCACGCTCGCCCACTTCCGTATCGTAGCCCTGCGGCAGTCGCAGAATATCCTCATGGACGCTGGCAAGACGCGCCACGTGTTCAATCTCTTCTTGAGTCGCGCCAGGACGGCCAAGGGCAATATTATTTCCTACGGTGTCGGAAAAAAGGAACGGTGTCTGACTGACAACCGCCAGGCGGCTGCGCCAGGCATCCAGTTTGAGTTTTGGCAGGGCGATACCGTGAAAATCGATTTCGCCTTTTTCCACATCAAAGTGACGCTGAATCAGTGACAGAATGGTAGATTTCCCGGAGCCCGTCGGGCCGCAAATGCCCAGCATCTGCCCCGGTTGCAGCGTGAAGTGGACTTTCGTCAGCGTGGCTTTTTCCGTTTGCGGATAATGGAACTGCTCAATGGCAACCTTCAGCACGCCGCGCCCGTCAGGCACCGATTCGCTGCCGTCATTGACCACCGGCGCTTCCATCAGCATGGCGCGAATACGGCTGTAAGCGGCGCTGCCGCGCTCGACAATATTAAACATCCACGCCAGCGCCAGCATCGGCCAGATCATTAAACCAAGATACATTACAAAGCTGGTCAATTGGCCGAGCGTCAGCGTGCCCTGAAGTACCATCCAGCTTCCGCCGCCGATAGCCAGCAGATTTGCCATACCGATGGCGATATAAATCGTCGGGTCAAAACGGGCATCAATACGCGCCACGCGCATATTTTTCGCCCCGGTATCCGCTGCATCGGCGGCGAACAGCGCCGACTGGCGATCTTCCAGGCCAAAGGCTTTAATCATGCGAATACTGGTCAGGCTCTCTTGTGTACGGTCGTTCAGACTTGAGAATGCCGCCTGCGCCAGCTTAAAGCGATTATGCAGCATGTCGCCGTAGCGCTTAATCGCCAGCGCCATAATCGGCATCGGTAACAGCGCCAGTAAGGTAAGCTGCCAGCTGATTTGCGTGGACATCACAATTAACACCGCACAGCCCATCACCAGCGAATCGACCAGCGTCAGCACACCTTCCCCGGCGGCAAAGACAACACGGTCAACATCGTTGGTGGCGCGCGCCATTAAATCACCGGTGCGGTGACGCAGATAAAATTCCGGGTGCTGGCGACTCAACTGGCGATAAAAGTCTTCCCGCAGTTCGACCGCGAGTTGATAGGACGCACCAAACAGCAGCACGCGCCAGACATAACGCAGCAGATAAACCACGATGGCAATCGCCACCATCAGGCCAATCCACATCCAGATGGTCGTCGCGGTGTAGTGTTGTTGGGTGACGCCGTCAACAACGTAACCCACCACCTTCGGCGGGATCAGTTGAAGAATGGCGATAACCACCAGCAGCGCGACAGCGCCAAGATAGCGACGCCACTCCCGGCGGAAGTACCAGCTTAATTGAGCAAATAATCGCACGCAGTAAAATTCCAGAGATAGTGTTATTCGATGGGAAGCGCTGTGGTGTATTTAATCTGTTCCATCGCAAAACTTGAGGTGACGTCCGAGAGTCCGGGGACGCGATTCACCAGGCTTTTATAAAAATCATCGTAGCGTTTCATGTCGGCGACCTGCACCCGCATCAGGTAGTCATATTCGCCGGCCATACGCCAGAAGCCAAGCACCTCAGGCATCTGGCTGACTTCATTCACGAAACGACTATACCATTCACTGCTGTGATGTTGCGTTTTTATCAGCACAAACGCGGTGAGGCCGAGCCCCAGTTTCTCCGCATCCAGCAACGCCACGCGCCCAAGTAAAATGCCGTCATCTTCCAGCCGCTTGAGCCGCTTCCAGCAGGGTGTGGTGGTCAGATTAACGGCATCGGCCAGTGCCTGCAAAGAGAGGGTGCAGTCCGTTTGCAGCAGCGAAAGCAGCTTGCGGTCAATTTTATCTAACATCGCCCACCTCAGGAGAAAATTTTTCTCCTGTAAGTCTATTTTAAAGTGTAGATAGCAACAATTTTTTCCGCATCTTTCGCTAAGCTAGGCACAAAATGACAAATGGAAAATCGCCATGAACAGCACCTGGGTCAAGAACGCCATTAGCGAAATTAACGCCGATTATCAACGTAGCGCCGACACGCACCTGATTCGTCTGTCGCTGCCGGCGTTTCCCGGTATTCAGCTCTACTTAAAAGATGAAAGCACCCACCCCACCGGCAGCCTGAAACATCGTCTGGCGCGGTCGCTGTTCCTGTATGGCCTGTGCAATGGCTGGATCAAAGAAGGCACGCCCATTATTGAAGCGTCTTCCGGTTCCACCGCCGTGTCGGAAGCCTATTTTGCTCGCCTGCTGGGGCTGCCGTTTATCGCCGTCATGCCCTCGTGCACGGCAAAACGCAAAATCGAACAGATTGAGTTCTACGGCGGACGCTGCCATTTCGTGCAGAGCGCTTGTGAAATTTATGCCGCCTCCGAAACGCTGGCGCGTGAATTGAACGGTCACTATATGGACCAGTTTACTTTCGCCGAACGCGCAACCGACTGGCGCGGAAACAACAACATTGCCGACAGTATCTTCCGCCAGATGAGCCATGAACCTAACCCAATCCCTGACTGGATTGTAATGAGCGCGGGTACCGGCGGCACATCGGCGACCATTGGCCGCTACATTCGTTGCCAGGGGCATAACACACAGTTAATGGTGGTCGATCCGCAAAACTCGGTGTTTATGGACTACTGGCAACGCCGCGACGGCAGCCTGCGCAGCAGCGTTGGCAGTAAAATTGAAGGGATTGGCCGCCCACGCGTCGAGCCTTCCTTTATTCCTGATGTGGTCGATGACATGCTACGGGTACCGGATGCAGCAAGCGTGGCAACCGCACAATGGCTGGAGGGCCAGTTAGGCCGTAAGGTTGGCGCCTCCACCGGCACCAACATGTGGGGCGCATTGCAACTCGCCGCGCGGATGCATAAAGAGGGGCGCAGCGGATCAATCGTGACGCTGCTGTGCGACAGCGGCGAGCGATATCTGGATACCTATTACAATGCAGAATGGGTGAAAGAGAATATCGGCGATCTCGCACCGTGGCAGGCAGAAATTGAGTGCCTGCTGGCGCGATAAGCGAAAAAAAGCCGGGCTTATCATCCCGGCTTGCTGGAAAGGTCTCATTATTCGGGGGAATAAGGAAGGTTGGGTTTGTCCAGCCAATGTGTCAAATAGTGAGAGACCGCCTGATTCTGGCAGTGTCCGATAACCGGTAGATGCGGCAATGCCGCTTTCAGTTGTCCCATCGCGTTGCCCATCACCAGGCCACGCCCGACCAGGCTCAACATTTCGCGATCGTTCATCGCATCGCCAAATGCCATACATTCTTGCATCGTCAGGCCAAGATGCGCACTAAGCACCGTCAGCGCCGCGCCCTTGTTGCAGCCAACAGGCAACACTTCCAGACAATCAACCGCCGAAAAACAGAGATGCGCACGATCGCCCAATGCCTCTTGAAGCTGAATGCTCAGACGCGCAAGATCATCGTGATCGCCGCAAAAACAGATCTTGGTCACCTCATGGGCCGGGATCTGCCGCAAATCGCGCAGTTGATAGTGAAAGCCGCTGTACCTATGCGCCTGCAACATTTCCGGAATCGCTTTGCCGGTGAACCAGCCGTTATCGTTGAAAACGTGCATGCTGGCGTGGGTCTCCCAGCGGGCATGCAACACTTCATCGGCCACGTCCGGGGCAAGGTCGCTGCGATGCATGACATCGCCGTGCAGAGAGTGAACACGGGTTCCGTTGCCCGTAATCAGGAAAGCGTCGAGCGCCAGTTGATCAATTAGCGGGCGCATTTCAAGCACGTGCCGACCCGTGGCGAAGGTCAGCGTAATGTCGCGTTCGCGCAGACGCTTAAGCGTAGCGATCGTCTCATTACCCAGCCGATGATCGGGCATCAGCAGAGTGCCATCCATATCAAATGCCGCCAGTTTTGCCATTTTATCTCCGCCTGTGATCCCGCTCTCTTGCGTACCAGTATTGCCTGAGATATACGGAAGTAATACTGAATTGTTCACATTTATTGTTCCGGGTTTTTATGCGACTGCTAAACCGACTAAACCAGTTTCAGCGCCTGTGGCTGCCCTCTTCCGGTGCGCCGCAGCAGGTCACCATTGCCGATCTCGCGACGCGCTGTTTTTGCAGCGAACGACATGTGCGTACCCTGTTGCGTCAGGCGAGCGAGGCGGGCTGGCTCAGTTGGCAGGCGCAGTCCGGGCGCGGGAAGCGCGGTACGCTGACCTTCCACACGACGCCGGACGCACTGCGTAATGAGATGATGGAGCTGGCGTTAAACAGCGGTCAGCAACACAATGCGCTGGAACTGGCGCAACTGGCACCGGTGGAACTGCGCGCGCTGCTGCACCCTTTTCTGGGCGGCCAGTGGCAGAACAATACGCCGACGCTGCGCATCCCCTACTATCGTCCGCTGGAACCGTTGCATCCCGGCTTTTTGGTGGGTCGCGCCGAACAGCATTTAGCGGGGCAAATTCATTCCGGACTGACTCGCTTTGGCCGTGATACCGCCCGCCCGGAAGGCGATCTTGCGCACCACTGGGAAGTATCAGCAGACGGGCTACGCTGGCAGTTCTATATTCGCTCCAGCCTGCACTGGCACAATGGCGACCCCATCGAAACGGCCCAGCTTAAGCAACGACTGGAAATGCTGCTGACGCTGCCCGGTTTGCGCAAACTGTTCGCCAGCGTGGAACAGGTAGCACAGCCCCACGCCCAGTGCCTGAGCTTTACGCTTTCGCACCCGGATTACTGGTTGCCGCATCGGCTGGCAAGCTATTGCAGCGTGCTGGCGCATCCCGACGATCCCACGCTCGGCTGTGGCCCATTCCAGCTGAAGATCTTTGAGCCCGATCTGGTGCGTCTGGAAAGTCACCATCGCTATCATCTGGGGCATCCGCTGTTACAGGCGATCGAGTTCTGGATCACCCCACAGCTTTTCGAACAGGATCTGGGCACCAGTTGCCGTCATCCGGTGCAAATCGCGGTCGGCGAAGCGGAAGAACTCAGTCAGCTACGGCTGGTGAGCAACAGCATCAGCCTCGGCTTTTGCTACCTGACGTTTCGTCAGAGTTCAAGGCTGTCGAAAGCCCAGGCGCAACGGGTGATTTCGCTGATTCATCACAGCGGCCTGCTGGAATCATTGCCGGTAGATGAAAATCTGATAACACCCAGCGAGGCGCTGCTTCCCGGCTGGGCGATTCCGCCAGCACCGGAAGACAACACGCCCCTGCCGCCGCGTCTAACGCTGCATTATCACCTGCCTGTTGAGTTGCACACCATGGCCGGGGAGCTTAAACAGGCGCTGGCGCAGCAGGGCTGTGAACTGACGCTCTGCTTCCACGACGCGAAAAGCTGGGACGATTATCCGGATCTGGATCAGGCCGATCTGCTAATGGGCGATCGGTTGATTGGCGAAATGCCGGAATACACCCTTGAGCAGTGGCTGCGCTGCGATCCGTTATGGCCCGCCATACTAAGCGAGTCACGTTACTCAGCGCTGGTTACCGCGCTGGATGCCGCACAGGCGCTGGAGGACGAGGCACAGCGCATCGCGGCGCTGAAAACTATTTTCACCCTGTTAATGGAAGAAGGCATGCTCACGCCGCTGTTTAACTATCAATACCAAATCAGCGCGCCGCCGGGCGTAAACGGCATTCACCTTAACGCGCGCGGCTGGTTTGATTTCACCCAGGCCTGGCTGCCGCCGTCAACACGGTGAAGAAGCTGGTCGCCACGCTGCCCGCGCGTTACCATAGCGTCTTTATCGTCATCAACAGGAAATGCTATGAAACGCGCGGTTGTCGTCTTTAGCGGCGGACAAGATTCCACTACCTGCCTGGTGCAGGCGCTCCATCAATATGATGAGGTTCACTGCGTCACTTTTGATTATGGTCAGCGTCATCGCGCAGAGATCGACGTCGCCCGTGAACTGGCATTAAAACTGGGCGCGCGTGCTCATAAAGTTCTCGATGTCACCCTGCTTAATGAACTGGCGGTCAGCAGCCTGACGCGCGACAGTATTCCGGTGCCGGACTATGAACCAGACGCTGACGGTATTCCGAATACCTTCGTGCCGGGACGCAATATTCTGTTCCTGACTCTGACGGCGATTTACGCCTATCAGGTACAGGCAGAAGCGATCATCACGGGCGTTTGTGAAACCGATTTTTCCGGCTACCCGGACTGCCGCGACGAGTTTGTTAAGGCGCTGAATCACGCGGTGAACCTCGGCATGGCAAAAGATATTCGTTTCGAAACGCCGCTGATGTGGCTCGATAAAGCCGAAACCTGGGCGCTGGCGGACTACTGGGGCAAACTCGACCTGGTGCGTAATGAAACGCTGACCTGCTATAACGGCATTAAAGGCGATGGCTGCGGGCATTGCGCGTCCTGCCATCTGCGGGCTAACGGGCTGAACCACTATCTGGCGGATAAAGTCGGCGTGGCGGCAGCGATGAAGCAGAAAACCGGGTTGTAGGCCTGAAAAGCAAAGCGCATCAGGCGATGTGCGGCGTAACCGCCGGATGCGGCTTACGCCTTATCCGGCCTACATGGCTTGCCCGGCCTGGCGGCCATTTGTAGGCCCGGTACGCGAAGCACCACCGGGCAATGTGCACTTACGCGACCATCTGCTCCAGGTGTTCGCGTAATTCCCCTTCCAGAGGCAACGCCTTCTGCGTTTTCAGGTCAATGCAGACAAACGTAATCAATGCATCCGCCACGACCTGCCCTTCCGGGTCGAGTGTGACTACCTGGCTTAATACGCCGCTTTTCCCGTTTAGCTGCTCCACTTTACTGGTTACCGTCAGCACATCGCTCAGCACCGCCGGGCGGCGGTAGTTAATATTAATATTCACCACCACGAAGGCGATATGGTGCGCGGTCATCCACTGGAAACTGGCGCTGTTTTCCAGCCCATCCCAGCGAGCCTCTTCGAGAAACTCCAGATATCGGGCGTTATTGACGTGCTGATACACGTCCAGGTGATACCCGCGAACTTTAATTTTTGTCTGCATAGCGCCATAGCCTTACATGTTATTAGAAGAGTCAGAGGTCACACCACTGGTATGACCTCTTTAGTCTGGCAAACTTTGACGCCAGCGCAAGCCGTGAGAAGCAATTAAAGCGTGAGATGGCTCAAATTACGTTCCACCAGCGCGTTGCCCATTCCCGGCACCTGCTTCAGGTCATCCACCGTTTTGAACGGGCCGTACTCTTCGCGATAGCTGACAATCGCCTGCGCTTTCTTAAGCCCCACCCCGTTCATTGCCTGCGCCAGTTCTTCCGCCGAGGCCGAGTTGATGCTGACTTTACTGCCACCCTCATCGTTGGTTTTCGCGGCAGGCTCCGCTTTCATCTGCTCGGAACTCGCCTTCGCGCTTTGCGTCGCTGTCGGTTTTGCCCCGGCAGTGGAAGCTGCCTGTGCGCTTAAACTCATCCCCATGCAAGACATGACTGCGGCAATCGCCAGCATTTTGATTCCACGTTTCATACTGATTTCTCCTTGTTGATTGATAGCGAAGCCAACATAGCGAGGTGCGAAAAACAATTCAAAAGGCAGATTTCAAATGTGGAAAAGGCCGCGAAAGCGGCCTTTGAGGTGTGCATCGCATTACAAATTAATGCGAGGAAGGTTCCGATTATTGTTGCTGGTCGACGATGTCGCCCATCTTAATCTTCGCTGCTTTACGCAGGTTGCTCATCAATGCTTCGAACGCAATTTGCGCGTTGTTCTGGGTGATACCCTGAACCATCGCTTTCTTCTGCGCTTCCGGCATTTCGCCCGCTTTTACTTCGTCCAGCGCCAGCAGAACCACGTTGCCCTGCATGTCGTTGCCCATACCAAAGCTTGGTTTACCCGGCTTAGGTAACGGCAGTGCGAAGGTTGCCTGGCTCAGCGGATCCTGACCGGTACGGCTCAGGGTTTTGGCTTCGCCAAAGTGCAGACCAGCGGCTTTCATCGCATCGTCCCCTTTACCGTCTTTCAGCGCAGCCAGCAGTTTTTCAGCATCGAGTTTCGCCTGCTGTTCCGCTTTGTTGTGCTTAACGATATCGGTCACCTGCGCTTTCACTTCATCCAGCGGTTTCACGGTTTCCGCTTTGTGCTCAGCGACACGCAGCACGAAAGCACGATCGCCATCGACGGTGATGATATCGGAGTTGTTACCCGGCGCGCCGTTTTCGCCCACCAAACCACCGTTGAAGATAGCATCAGTAACCGGTTTGAAGTTCAATTCAGCCGGGACGTTATCGTGACCAAACCAGCCGGTCACCGCCGCTTTGACGCCCGCAACCTGCTCTGCGCTCGCCAGAGAGTCGTTGTCGCTGCTGGCAGCATCACTCACTTTCTGTTGCAGCGCATAATAAGCATCCAGCGCTTTTTCCTGTTTCACTTTGTCAGCGATTTGCGCGTGAACATCTGCCAGCGGCTTCACCTGTTCCGGCTGAACATCGTCCAGACGGGCAATCAGGAAGCCCACGGAAGATTTGATTACGCCAGACAACTGACCTTTCTCTTTCAGGCCCGCGTCTTTCAGTTCCGGTACGGTGGCGGAATCGTCCATCCAGCCCATATCGCCGCCGTTACGTTTAGAGATAACGTCGGTGGATTTCTCTTTCGCAATCGCTGCAAAGTCGCCGCCGTTGTTCAGCTCATCAAGGATAGCTTTGGCATCGGCTTCGGTTTTGGTCTGGATGATGCTGTAACGTTTACGCTCAGGCTGAGTGAACTCATCCTTGTGCTGGTCATAGTAAGCCTGTACATCCTCTTCAGACGCGGAAGACGGCATACTCGCCGCATCCAGCTTGATGTAGGTTACGCGGAACTGCTCCGGCGCAACAAACTGACCTTTATTCTGTTCGTAGTAGCTGGCAACGTCCTGATCGCTAACCTGCTGCTTTGCCGCCAGCGCGTTAACGTCAATGGTGGCTTCACGCACCACACGCTGCTGGGAAACCAGCGCAGCCAGTTGGTCGGTTTCACCTGGCAGCATAAAATCAGTTCCGGCAACGGCGCTAATCAGCTGGTTAGTGGTCAGCTGGTTACGCAGCGCCTGCGCGTATTGATCGGCGGTCATACCCATTTGATTCACCAGCGCGTTGTAGCGGGCGTTATCGAATTTACCTTCGTTCTGGAAGGCCGGGGTCGCGAAGATCGCTTTACGCACCTGTTCATCGCTAATGCCGAGGCCCAGCTCTTTGGCGTATTGGTCGAGCAGCGCTTCATCCACCAGGCGGCTCAGCACCTGCTGACGCATCGTTTTGATGTAATTTTCGTTCGCCGCCAGTTCGGAGAATTGATCGCCCATCTGCTGCTGCATACGGTTACGTTCGCTGGCAACAGCGTTTTCAAACTGACCGCGGCTGATTTCCTGGCCATTCACCTTCGCGGCATAGTTGTTGCCGCCGCCGATCAGATAGCCACTTACGCCGGTCAAAATGAACGACACAATAATGATACCGAAAATTACCTTGAGCACGACGCTATTGGCTGCCGTGCGTAAATTGTCCATCATGGTGTAACAACACTCCGCTGTAGGTGACTTTTATACCCGTCCTGCCGCAGGTTGCTGACAACCCGGCAAATTCAGAGCAAATACCTCGTGCAGCATAGCACGTCTCGACCGCTGCGCGTGAGGCCGTATTTTGACAAGAAAACGGGGCCGTTGTCAGCCCGAAACGCGTAGAAACTCGCAGAAAGTGACATTTTGGACATAAAAAAAGGCACATCGTTCGATGCGCCCTTGTACTGTTTCACATTCCCAAACGGGAAAACGATCAGTTTACCGCGTCTTTCAGTGCTTTACCTGCACGGAACGCTGGTACTTTCGCTGCAGCGATGGTGATCTCTTTACCAGTTTGCGGGTTGCGGCCAGTACGGGCAGCACGCTCTTTAACGGCAAAAGTACCAAAACCTACCAGCGCAACATCATCCCCGGATTGCAGAGATTCAGTAACAGAAGCAATTAAAGCGTCTAACGCACGTCCAGCCGCAGCTTTGGAGATATCCGCACCCGCAGCAATTTTGTCAATCAGTTGAGATTTATTCACTGTTCTCTTCCTCTCTTTATTATTTATATCGCACCTGAATCCTTCACGGTGCAACGCGCAGCAGTTATATCAGGACTGTCATGCCCTTACAACAATAGTTGTCGATAACAGCCCTGTCAGGGTCTTAAAGTAGCGAGACAAAAAAAGGCTGGCAAGTGTGTTTTCACCTGCCAGCCCTGTTTTTATTGACGCTCTTTGCGCGAGGTCACTATTTTGCGGTTACAACCTGCATGCCAGTGGGCTCATTTTGCAGCGCAAGGGCCAGAACTTCCTCGATACGTTTCACCGGATGAATATCAAGATCGGCCAGAACGTTGTCCGGAATCTCTTCCAGATCGCGCTTATTCTCATCAGGAATCAGAACAGTCTTAATACCACCGCGGTGTGCTGCCAGCAGTTTTTCCTTCAGACCACCAATCGGCAGCACCAGGCCACGCAGCGTGATTTCCCCTGTCATTGCCACATCGGCACGAACCGGGTTGCCCGTCAGACAAGAAACCAGTGCAGTACACATGGCGATACCAGCGCTCGGGCCATCTTTCGGCGTTGCCCCTTCCGGCACGTGAACGTGGATATCGCGTTTTTCGTAGAAATCCGGGTTGATACCCAGTTTTTCTGCTCGCGCGCGAACCACGGTCAGCGCAGCCTGAATAGATTCCTGCATGACTTCGCCCAGGGAACCGGTATAGGTCAATTTACCTTTACCCGGCACACACGCGGTTTCGATGGTCAGCAGATCGCCACCCACTTCCGTCCATGCCAGGCCAGTCACCTGACCGACGCGGTTTTCGTCATCCGCACGACCGTAATCGAAGCGTTGAACGCCGAGGTAATCGTGCAGGTTGTCGCCGTTAATGTCGATGTGCTTCAGGGATTTATCCAGCAGCAGCTGTTTCACCGCTTTACGGCAAAGTTTCGAGATTTCACGCTCAAGGCTACGCACGCCCGCTTCACGGGTGTAGTAACGAATGATGCCGACAATCGCGCTGTCATCAACCGTCAGTTCGCCTTTTTTCAGGGCGTTACGTTCGATTTGCTTCGGCAGCAGGTGCTGTTTGGCAATGTTCAGTTTCTCGTCTTCGGTATAACCGGAGAGACGAATCACTTCCATACGGTCCAGCAGCGGCGCCGGAATGTTCATGGAGTTTGAGGTCGCAACGAACATCACGTCGCTGAGATCGTAATCCACTTCCAGATAGTGATCGCTGAACGCCACGTTCTGCTCTGGATCCAGCACTTCTAACAAAGCAGAAGCCGGATCGCCGCGCATGTCGGACGACATTTTGTCAATTTCATCGAGCAGGAACAGCGGGTTTTTAACGCCCACTTTCGCCATTTTCTGAATCAATTTACCCGGCATGGAGCCGATGTAGGTACGACGGTGACCGCGAATTTCCGCTTCGTCACGCACGCCGCCCAGCGCCATACGAATGTACTTACGTCCAGTCGCTTTGGCGATAGATTGACCCAGCGAGGTTTTACCCACCCCCGGCGGCCCAACCAGGCACAGAATCGGGCCTTTGATTTTGTTCACACGGCTTTGAACCGCAAGATACTCAAGGATACGGTCTTTCACACGTTCAAGGCCGTAGTGGTCGGTATCCAGGATTTCCTGCGCCTGACGAAGGTCTTTTTTAACCTTGCTACGCGCATTCCACGGCACCTGCACCATCCAGTCGATATACCCACGAACCACGGTCGCTTCGGCTGACATCGGTGACATCATTTTCAGCTTCTGCAGTTCGGCTTCGGTTTTCTCTTTCGCCTCTTTCGGCATTTTCGCCGCGTCGATCTTACGCTTCAGCGCTTCGTTTTCGTCTGGCGCGTCGTCCATCTCACCGAGTTCTTTCTGAATAGCTTTCATTTGCTCGTTCAGATAGTACTCACGCTGAGATTTTTCCATCTGCTTTTTGACGCGGTTGCGAATGCGTTTCTCAACCTGCAGCAGATCGATTTCCGACTCCATCATCGCCATCAGATATTCAAGGCGTTCATTGATGTCGGACATTTCGAGCACAGACTGCTTGTCCGCCAGTTTCAGCGGCATGTGCGCAGCGATGGTGTCAGCCAGACGTGCAGGGTCGTCGATGCTGTTCAGCGACGTCAGCACTTCTGGTGGGATTTTTTTGTTTAGCTTGATGTAGCCTTCAAACTGGCTAATCGCGGTACGAACCAGCACTTCCTGCTCGCGTTCGTCGATATCCGGTGATTCCAGATATTCCGCTTTTGCCGAAAAGTGTTCCCCGTTATCCGACAACGTGGTGATACGCGCACGCTGCAAGCCTTCAACCAGCACTTTGACAGTGCCATCCGGCAGCTTCAGCATTTGCAAAATAGAGGCCACGGTCCCGACGGTGAAAAGATCGTTTACACCCGGCTCATCCGTTGATGCTTCTTTCTGCGCAACCAACATGATTTTTTTATCATGATCCATGGCGGCTTCAAGGCAACGGATAGATTTTTCCCGCCCTACAAACAAGGGTATGACCATGTGCGGATAAACCACCACATCGCGCAACGGCAATACGGGGATTTCAATGCGTTCAGAACGCTCAGGATTCATAGAGCTCTCTCTTAGTTTAATGTCCGCCAGGTAATCAGATGACACAAGTGTGCGTCATGCCATCATTAACATGTATGTCAGTATATGGGGATGTATTCCACACATTCAACGCCATGATTACGGAAAAATAAAAGGGGAGATAAAATCCCCCCTTTTTGATTAACTGATTGTATGAATTGGCGAATTATTCACCAGAGGCTTGCTGCGCTTCCGGCTTACCGTAAATCAGCAGTGGCTTGCTCTGACCGCCAATGACCGCCTCATCGATAACCACTTTTTCGACGTCTTCCATGGAAGGCAGATCGTACATGGTATCGAGCAGCGCAGCTTCGACGATAGAGCGCAGACCACGCGCACCGGTTTTACGGATCATCGCTTTCTTGGCAATGGCGTCGAGCGCTTCATCGCGGAATTCGAGATCCACACCTTCCAGATTGAACAACGCCTGATACTGTTTGGTCAGGGCATTTTTCGGCTCTTTCAGGATCTGAATCAGCGCTTCTTCGCTCAGCTCATTCAGTGTTGCAACCACCGGCAGACGACCAATAAATTCCGGGATCAGACCAAATTTGATCAAATCTTCCGGCTCAACCTGCGTCAGCAGTTCGCCTTCGCTGGCTTTATCGGTTTTCGATTTCACGGTCGCGCCGAAGCCGATTCCGGAACCTGTTTCTACACGGTTAGCGATAACTTTATCGAGGCCCGCAAATGCGCCACCGCAGATAAACAGGATTTTGGAGGTATCAACCTGCAAGAACTCCTGCTGCGGATGTTTACGCCCACCCTGCGGTGGAACGGCAGCCACGGTGCCTTCAATCAGTTTCAGCAACGCCTGCTGTACGCCTTCGCCCGATACGTCACGGGTGATAGACGGGTTGTCAGATTTACGAGAAATCTTATCGATTTCATCGATGTAGACAATGCCGCGCTGGGCTTTCTGTACATCGTAATCGCATTTCTGCAGCAGCTTCTGAATGATGTTTTCGACGTCCTCACCCACATAACCGGCTTCGGTCAGGGTGGTGGCGTCTGCCATGGTGAACGGTACGTCCAGCAGGCGCGCCAGCGTTTCAGCCAGCAGCGTTTTACCGGAACCGGTCGGGCCAATCAGCAGAATGTTACTTTTGCCCAGTTCAACGCCATTGCTGGTATCACCGTTGCGCAGACGTTTGTAGTGGTTATACACCGCTACAGCCAGGACCTTTTTCGCCTGTTCCTGACCGATGACGTAGTCATCCAGGTGATGGCGAATTTCATGTGGCGTCGGCAATGCACTACGTTCACGATGCGGCGCCACTTCTTTAATCTCTTCGCGAATGATGTCGTTACACAAATCAACACATTCGTCGCAGATATACACTGACGGCCCGGCGATCAGCTTACGCACTTCGTGCTGGCTTTTGCCGCAAAAAGAGCAATACAACAGTTTGCCCGAACCATCTTTGCGTTTATCTGTCATGAGTCAAAACCTCTTTTTAAGTTCTTTGTGCCGCATATGACGACGCAAATGCCATTCTCAAGCGCAAGCCGCTTCGCAAGCGTTGTGCCGCCCATACATAGTATAGCGGCACACTCACGCTCTGGGCATCAATTACGATGGGTCAGGATGGAGTCGACCAGGCCGTACTCTACCGCCTCTGAAGCAGACAAGAAGCGATCGCGTTCGGTGTCGCGTTCGATCTGCTCAAGAGATTGACCCGTGTGGTGAGCCATAAGTTCATTCATGCGCCCTTTCACTTTCAGGATTTCGCGAGCATGGATTTCAATATCCGTCGCTTGCCCCTGATAGCCACCCAGCGGCTGGTGAATCATAACGCGTGAGTTAGGCAGACAGAAACGCTTACCCTTCGCCCCTGCGGTTAGCAGGAATGCGCCCATGGACGCCGCCTGGCCCATACAAATGGTGCTCACGTCAGGCTTGATGAACTGCATGGTGTCATAAATCGACATCCCGGCGGTGATGACGCCGCCTGGGGAGTTAATGTACAGGTAAATATCTTTTTCCGGGTTTTCCGCTTCCAGAAACAGCATCTGCGCCACGATCAGGTTCGCCATGTGGTCTTCCACCTGGCCGGTCAGAAAGATAACGCGCTCCTTAAGAAGACGGGAGTAGATATCAAAAGAACGTTCACCGCGGGAGGTCTGTTCGATGACCATCGGCACCAGGGCCATATGGGGTGCAAAGTTATCTCGTTCGCCACTGTATGACATTTCCGTCTCCTGGATAAAAAAATGAAACCTGCTGCACTGATTGTACCTTGTGGACGGTTTACCAGCCATCGCAGCTAATACTTCCCCTTTTATGGGGATGAATCCACCCTATTTCAAGCATAACAATATTTTGCCGTTACGCTAACACCGAAACTGTGTTTTATCACGCTTACGCTGTCTATCAGTGCGATAAAAAAAACCCGCTGCCGGAAGGCAACGGGTTTTTGCTCAAACTTTAAACGCAGGAAGCGAAATTACGCCTGCTGGTTCATCAGTTCGTTGAAGGAAGTTGCTTTTTCAGACACTTTCGCTTTTTCCAGAACCGCTTCAACAGCCTGTTCTTCCAGAGCGACGCTGCGCATATTTTCCATCAGTTCTTTGTTTTTGCTGTAGAACTCGATCACTTCTTTCGGATCTTCGTAGGCAGACGCCATTTCTTCGATCAGCGTTGCAACACGAGCTTCGTCAGCTTTCAGTTCGTTGGTGCGAATCACTTCGCCCAGCAGCAGACCCACGACGACGCGACGTTTAGCCTGTTCTTCGAACAGTTCACGCGGCAGTTCCATCGCTTGTTGCTGGTTGCCACCGAAACGCTGAGCAGCCTGGCGACGCAGAACGTCGATTTCGCTGTCAATCAGAGCAGCCGGAACGTCGATTTCGTTCGCTTTTACCAGACCTTCGATCGCCTGAGTTTTAACACGGTTACGTACAGCGCCTTTCAGCTCACGTTCCATGTTTTTACGCACTTCTGCGCGCAGACCTTCAACAGAACCATCTTCAACGCCGAAACGTTTGATGAATTCTTCAGTCAGTTCAGGCAGCTCACGTTCTTCAACTTTTTTCAGGTTGATAACGAATTTCGCCGCTTTACCTTTCAGGTTTTCAGCGTGGTATTCTTCCGGGAAGGTGACATCGATGGTGAACTCTTCACCCGCTTTGTGACCTTTGATACCGTCTTCGAAGCCTGGGATCATACGACCCTGACCCATTGCCAGTACGAAATCAGTCGCTTTGCCGCCTTCGAACTCTTCGCCATCTACAGAACCGGTGAAGTCAACGGTAACACGGTCTTCAGCGTCAACTGCGCCGTCTTTATCTTTCCAGTTCGCCTGCTGTTTACGCAGGGTATCCAGCATGCCGTCAACGTCGGCTTCGGTCACTTCAACAACCGGTTTTTCAACTTCGATGGCGTCCAGGCCTTTCAGCTCAACTTCCGGATACACTTCGAATTCAACCGCGTAGGTGAAGTCTTCGCCCAGTTTGTATTCGCCCGGAACGTAGTTCGGTGCGCCAGCCGGGTTGATTTTCTCTTTGATGATCGCATCAACGAAGTTGCGGCTCATCAGGTCGCCCAGCACGTCCTGGCGAACAGATGCGCCATAACGCTGAGCAACAACATTCATTGGTACTTTGCCCTTACGGAAGCCGTCAATGCGTACTTTTTTCGCTACGTTGACCAGCTCGCTTTTTACAGCAGTTTCGATGCTGTCAGCAGGGATAGTAATCGTTACGCGGCGGCCAAGGCCCTGAGTGGTTTCAACTGAAACTTGCATCTTGTTACCTCAAAAAATTCACAGTGCTCGGTCAACTCTGAGTTTTGCCTCGCAATACCGGGATGTCCTCTTTAAATCAGATTCACATTCCGTGTCGCCAGAATCATCCCGAAGACATTCCGAAAAATAAGACGCGCATTATAGCGACATCACTGATATGAGTCGAGAACGGTTGTTATGCCTGGATGCGGCTTTTTTCACAATTCCCGGCGAATTTTTGTCTTAAAAAGGTCAAAGTTGTCCATTTTTCAGACAAAACAAAACGGCCCGCAGGCCGTTTTCTCATAAATCTGTACGCAACATACTGGAAAAGTTCCGTTCGTTGCAAATGCCTTTTCTAGGCGAGACTTCCCGCGCCACGACAAGGCGGTGATGCGACGACAGTATCCTGTAACCCCTCCCACTCTTTATGCGTGTAGGTGTGCAACGCCAGGGCGTGCACCGTGGAAGCCAGCTCCTCCGCCAGGGTGCCATAAATCATGCGATGGCGATTGAGAAAACGTTCACCGGTGAAACGATCGCTGACCAGCACCACTTTGAAGTGGCTTTCCGAACCCGCCGGTACGTTGTGACGATAGCTCTCATCCGTCACTTCGAGGAACACAGGTTCAAACGCGGCCCGTAATTTTTCTTCTATATGTTCACGTATCATCATGAAGTTACTCCTCCGACAACGTTGAGATGCCGTCTATCCCTTTAAATGTTAGCCGCTTTTACCGTTTCCATTACACAAAAACAACAAAAAATTAGCGTTTGTCTGATGTAAAGGTACAAACCAATGAAGTTAACTGCCTTCTCATGCCTTATACGCCCCGCCGCCGCCAACATTGTTGCGGCATAAGGCTATAAAACGCACAACACGATGAATTTACATGCATTGCCTACTTCCCCTTGCCGTTGGCGATGATATGATGGCGGGAATTTTCAGTAAACAATGCGTTTGAGAGCCTGAACATGTTAAAAAAAATCCTCTTTCCCTTAGTAGCACTGTTTATGCTGGCAGGTTGCGCCACGCCGCCGACCACCATTGACGTGTCACCTAAGATGACTCTGCCACAGCAGGATCCTAGCCTGATGGGCGTTACCGTCAGCATCAACGGCGCCGACCAGCGTCAGGATCAGGCGCTGGCCAAAGTCACCCGCGATAACCAGCAGGTCACCCTGACGGCCTCTCGCGACCTGCGCTTCCTGTTACAGGAAGTGCTGGAAAAACAGATGACCGCGCGCGGTTATATGATTGGGCCTAACGGCGCGGTCGACCTGCAGATCATCGTCAGCAACCTGTACGCGGATGTTTCACAGGGCAACGTGCGTTACAACATCTCCACCAAAGCGGACATTGCCATCATCGCAACCGCGAAGAACGGCAATAAGATGACTAAAAACTATCGCGCCAGCTACTCCGTAGAAGGGGCTTTCCAGGCATCGAACAAAAATATCGCTAATGCAGTAAACAGCGTATTGACCGATACCATCGCAGATATGTCTCAGGACACCAGCGTCCACGACTTTATCAAGCAAAACGCGCGTTAATCCCACTTAAGCTGACCCGACTTCACGTCGGGTCAGTGCTATAAGAACATGTCCAGCCATTATTTACGTATTTTCCAACAACCGAAATCGGCCATTCTGCTGATTCTTGGTTTCGCCTCCGGTTTACCTCTTGCACTTACCTCCGGGACGTTGCAGGCGTGGATGACCGTTGAAAACATCGATCTGAAAACGATCGGCTTCTTCTCTCTCGTTGGTCAGGCTTACGTCTTTAAGTTTCTCTGGTCGCCGGTGATGGATCGCTATACGCCGCCGTTCCTGGGCCGCCGTCGCGGCTGGCTCCTGACCACGCAATGTTTACTGTTGATCGCCATTGCCGCGATGGGCTTCCTGGAGGCCGCCTCGCAGCTGCGCTGGATGGCGGCGCTGGCGGTCGTGATCGCCTTCTGCTCCGCTTCGCAGGATATTGTCTTCGACGCCTGGAAAACCGATGTCCTGCCTGCGGAAGAGCGCGGCGCAGGTGCAGCGATCAGCGTGCTGGGTTATCGCCTGGGGATGCTGGTTTCCGGCGGCCTCGCCCTGTGGCTGGCTGACAAGTATCTTGGCTGGCAGGGTATGTACTGGCTGATGGCGGCGCTGCTGGTGCCGTGTATTATCGCTACCCTTCTCGCACCGGAGCCCAGCGATGTTATTCCTGTGCCACGCAGCCTTGAACAGGCAGTCGTCGCACCGTTAAAAGATTTCTTTGGCCGCAACAATGCGTGGCTGATTTTGTTGTTGATCGTGATGTACAAGCTGGGCGATGCCTTCGCCATGAGTCTGACCACCACCTTTTTGATTCGCGGCGTCGGTTTTGATGCCGGAGAAGTCGGGATGGTGAACAAAACGCTTGGTCTGTTCGCCACGATTCTCGGCGCGTTGTACGGCGGGGTGTTAATGCAGCGTTTAACGTTGTTCCGCGCGCTGCTGATTTTCGGCATCCTGCAGGGCGCATCCAACGCTGGTTACTGGTTACTGTCGGTGACCGATAAACATCTCATCTCGATGGGCGCGGCAGTCTTCTTCGAAAACCTCTGCGGCGGAATGGGCACCGCGGCGTTTGTTGCACTGCTGATGACTCTCTGTAACAAGTCATTCTCAGCCACCCAGTTCGCTCTGTTATCGGCACTTTCTGCGGTGGGACGCGTCTACGTTGGCCCCATCGCCGGTTGGTTCGTTGAAGCGCACGGCTGGCCGACATTCTATCTGTTCTCGGTTGTCGCCGCCGCTCCGGGGATTTTACTGCTGCTCGTCTGCCGCCGGACGCTGGAATATACCCAGCAAACCGAGCAGTTTATGCCGCGCAGCACCTACAGCGGAGGTTATCGCTTTGCCCTGCGTCTGTTGCTTATTGGCGCACTGATATTAGGCGCATGGCTGATCATGCTGATAGTTGATGCACTGGAGCTGGCATCATTTTCCTTCTTAGCCGCCGTTCTGGAAGCCGGGGCATTGATTGCCATCGCGGGAATTCTGGTCGGTTGCGTGCTCGATTATCTTGCACTACGTAAAACACATCAGATGTAGCACAGCGCAAATCCCGTGAGCCCAGAGTAGTCACCGTAGGTTATTATTTTGGGCTCGCCATGAACCAACTGGATAATTTGTTGTTTCGTGCTTTTTAGAATTCTGGAAATTACTGGAACCAATAAAAAGTAGTTTATTTCGTTAACCGATTCAGCATCTGTTCTATTATTTTTCCTTTACTGATTTGTCGCTGTTTTGATGATTAATTGTTAATTATTTGTATATTATTGACAATGGTTATACCAATTGACATTTCATATCATCCTTTTATCCCCCTTTCGTTATAACGCCCGCCAAACGGGCGATCTGCCTGAAAAATAGACACAATTGGCAACATATGTGACATCAACGGCAGAACCCAGTAACAGATAACTGACAGAGAGCCATTCGCATTTACAGTAATGTAACTTTCCCGTAAAATACCCACACGCTTTAAGCGCCACCAAACCCCGTGGAATTGAGGTCGTTACATGAGACTCAGGAAATACAATAAAAGTTTGGGATGGTTGTCATTAATCGCAGGCACGGTTTTACTCAGTGGTTGTGATTCTGCACTTCTTGACCCCAAAGGACAGATAGGACTGGAGCAACGTTCGCTCATACTGACGGCTTTCGGCCTGATGTTGATTGTCGTTATTCCCGCCATCTTGATGGCAGTTGGTTTCGCCTGGAAGTACCGTGCGAATAATAAAGATGCGAAGTATAGCCCGAACTGGTCACACTCCAATAAAGTGGAAGCTGTGGTCTGGACGGTTCCTATCCTGATCATTCTTTTCCTCGCCGTACTGACGTGGAAAACCACGCACGCACTTGAACCAAGCAAACCGTTAGCCCATGACGAGAAGCCTATCACTATTGAAGTGGTTTCTCTGGACTGGAAATGGTTCTTCATCTATCCGGAACAGGGCATTGCTACCGTTAACGAAATCGCTTTCCCGGCGAACGTTCCGGTGCAGTTCAAAGTGACCTCGAACTCCGTGATGAACTCCTTCTTCATCCCGCGTCTGGGTAGCCAGATCTACGCGATGGCCGGTATGCAGACTAACCTGCACCTGATCGCGAACGAGCCGGGTATCTATGACGGTATTTCCGCCAGCTACAGTGGCCCGGGCTTCTCTGGTATGAAGTTCAAAGCCATTGCGACGCCGGATCGTGCCGCGTTCGACCAGTGGGTCGCGAAAGCGAAACAGTCTGCGAACACCATGGATGACATGGCGGCATTCGAGAAAGTGGCTGCACCGAGTGAATACAACAAGGTGGAGTACTTCTCCAGCGTGAAACCGGATTTGTTTAAGGCTATTACGGGCAAATTTATGTCTCACGACACAAACATGAACATGTCCCAACCGGCAGGCGAGCACGCAGCGCATGAAGGGATGGAAGGCATGGACATGAGCCACGCGGAAGCCGCTCACTAAGGGGCCGAGGAAGAAAACGATGTTCGGAAAATTGACACTGGATGCAGTGCCGTTCCATGAACCAATTGTCATGGTAACGATAGCTGCAATTATCGTCGGGGGACTGGCGATACTGGCAGCGATCACTTATTTCGGTAAGTGGAGCTACCTTTGGAAAGAGTGGCTGACCTCAGTCGACCACAAACGCCTTGGCATTATGTATGTCATCGTCGCTATCGTCATGCTGCTGCGTGGCTTTGCCGACGCCATCATGATGCGTAGCCAGCAGGCGCTGGCCTCTGCGGGCGAGGCGGGCTTCCTGCCGCCGCACCACTACGATCAGATCTTCACCGCTCACGGTGTAATCATGATCTTCTTCGTGGCGATGCCATTCGTAATCGGTCTGATGAACCTCGTGGTTCCGCTGCAGATTGGTGCGCGTGACGTTGCGTATCCGTTCCTGAACAACCTGAGCTTCTGGTTCACGGTTGTCGGTGTGATTCTGGTTAACCTTTCTCTGGGCGTCGGTGAGTTCGCGCAGACCGGTTGGCTGGCCTATCCGCCATTGTCGGGAATTGAATACAGCCCGGGCGTCGGGGTCGATTACTGGATATGGGCGTTGCAGCTCTCCGGTGTCGGTACAACGCTTACAGGTATCAACTTCTTCGTCACCATTATCAAGATGCGTGCACCGGGCATGACCATGTTCAAGATGCCGGTATTTACCTGGGCATCACTGTGCGCCAACATCCTGATTATTGCGTCCTTCCCAATTCTGACGGTTACCGTCGCGTTGCTGACCCTGGATCGCTATCTGGGCACCCATTTCTTCACCAATGATATGGGCGGCAACATGATGATGTACATCAACCTGATTTGGGCCTGGGGCCACCCGGAAGTGTACATCCTGGTTCTGCCAGTGTTCGGTGTCTTCTCCGAAATCGCGGCAACCTTCTCGCGTAAACGCCTGTTTGGCTACACCTCACTGGTGTGGGCGACCGTGTGTATTACCATCCTGTCGTTCATCGTTTGGCTGCACCACTTCTTTACGATGGGTGCGGGCGCGAACGTTAACGCCTTCTTCGGTATTACCACGATGATTATCGCCATCCCGACCGGGGTGAAGATCTTCAACTGGCTGTTCACCATGTACCAGGGCCGTATCGTATTCCACTCAGCGATGATGTGGACTATCGGCTTTATCGTGACCTTCTCTGTAGGGGGTATGACCGGCGTACTGCTGGCGGTACCGGGCGCAGACTTCGTGCTGCACAACAGCCTGTTCCTGATTGCGCACTTCCATAACGTGATCATCGGTGGTGTGGTCTTCGGTTGCTTCGCTGGCCTGACCTACTGGTGGCCGAAAGCCTTTGGTTTCACCCTGAACGAAACCTGGGGTAAACGTGCATTCTGGTTGTGGATCATCGGCTTCTTCGTGGCGTTCATGCCGCTGTATGTGCTGGGCTTTATGGGGATGACCCGTCGCCTCAGCCAGCAGATTGACCCGCAGTTCCACACCATGCTGGTTGTTGCAGCCTGTGGTGCGGCGCTGATTGCTTTGGGTATCCTGTGCCAGCTGATTCAGTTCTACGTGTCTATTCGCGACCGCGATCAGAACCGTGACCTGACCGGTGACCCATGGGGTGGCCGTACGCTGGAGTGGGCAACCTCTTCCCCGCCTCCGTTCTATAACTTTGCCATTGTGCCGCAGATCCATGAACGCGATGCATTCTGGGAAATGAAAGAGAAAGGCGAAGCGTACAAACAGCCAGCGAAATATGAAGAAATTCATATGCCGAAAAACAGCGGTGCAGGCATCGTGATTGCCGCCTTCGCCACTCTCTTCGGTTTCGCCATGATCTGGCATATCTGGTGGATGGCAATCGTCGGCTTCGCGGGCATTGTTATCAGCTGGATTGTGAAAAGCTTCGACGAGGACGTGGACTACTACGTGCCGGTCGCTGAAGTCGAAAAACTGGAAAACCAGCATTTCGATGAGATTTCTAAGGCAGGGCTGAAAAATGGCAACTGATACTCTGGCGCATAACGCCCACGCGCACGAACATGGGCACCACGATGCAGGCCCGAATAAGGTATTCGGTTTCTGGATCTACCTGATGAGCGACTGTATTTTGTTCGCCTGTCTGTTCGCTACTTACGCGGTGCTGGTAAACGGCACTGCGGGCGGCCCGACCGGTAAGGACATCTTCGAACTGCCGTTCGTTCTGGTGGAAACCTTCCTGCTGCTGTTCAGCTCCATCACCTATGGCATGGCGGCTATCGCCATGTACAAAAACAACAAGAGCCAGGTCGTTTCCTGGCTCGCCCTGACCTTCCTCTTTGGTGCAGGGTTCATCGGGATGGAAATCTATGAATTCCATCATCTGATTGCTGAAGGTATGGGCCCGGATCGCAGTGGCTTCCTTTCCGCGTTCTTCGCGCTGGTCGGTACCCACGGTCTGCACGTCACCTCTGGTCTTATCTGGATGGCGGTGCTGATGATTCAGGTTTCCCGTCGCGGGCTGACCAGTACTAACCGCACCCGTATCATGTGCCTGAGTCTGTTCTGGCACTTCCTGGACGTGGTTTGGATCTGTGTGTTCTCTGTAGTTTATCTGATGGGGGCGATGTAATGAGTCATTCTACCGATCACAACGGCGCATCCCACGGCAGCGTGAAGTCCTATATGACGGGCTTCATCCTGTCCATCATCCTGACGGTTATTCCGTTCTGGATGGTGATGACGGGTTCCGCGTCGCCGGCGGTGATTCTGGGAACCATTCTGGTAACGGCGGTGGTGCAGATTCTGGTACACCTGGTGTACTTCCTGCACATGAACTCGAAGTCTGACGAAGGCTGGAACCTGACTGCGTTTATCTTCACCGTGATCATCATTGCCATCGTGGTTGTGGGCTCCATCTGGATTATGTGGAACCTGAACTACAACATGATGGTTCACTAAGAGCGGCAAGTATGATGTTTAAGCAATACCTGCAAGTAACGAAACCAGGCATCATTTTTGGCAACCTGATCTCCGTGATCGGCGGTTTCCTGCTGGCCTCCAAGGGCAGCATTGATTATCCGCTGTTTGTCGCGACGCTGATTGGCGTGTCTCTGGTGGTCGCCTCGGGTTGTGTATTCAACAACTACATCGATCGTGACATCGACCGTAAGATGGAACGTACGAAAAACCGAGTGCTGGTCAAAGGACTGATGGCGCCTAAAACGTCGCTGGTCTATGCCACCTTGCTGGGTATTGCTGGCTTCATGCTGCTGTGGTTCGGCGCTAACCCGCTGGCCTGCTGGCTGGGCGTGATGGGGTTTGTGGTTTATGTCGGCGTTTACAGCCTGTACATGAAACGCCACTCCGTCTACGGCACGCTGATTGGCTCTCTCTCCGGCGCTGCGCCGCCGGTGATTGGCTACTGCGCGGTGTCCGGTACGTTTGACAGCGGCGCGGCTATCCTGCTGGCAATTTTCAGCCTCTGGCAGATGCCTCACTCCTACGCCATCGCGATTTTCCGCTTCAAGGATTATCAGGCGGCGAACATTCCGGTTCTGCCGGTGGTGAAAGGCATTTCGGTGGCGAAAAACCACATCACGCTGTACATCGTGGCGTTTGCAATCGCCACGTTGATGCTGACGCTTGGCGGCTACGCAGGGTATAAATACCTGATTGTTGCCGCGGCGGTCAGCGTGTGGTGGCTCGGCATGGCGCTGCGCGGTTATAACGTGGAAGATGATAAGGTCTGGGCGCGTAAGCTCTTCGGCTTCTCCATCATCGCCATTACTGCACTCTCAGTCATGATGTCCATCGACTTTATGGTTCCGAACTCCCAAAGCCTGCTGACGTACGTCTGGTAAGGTTTTAAGGATGTGAAAAAACCCGCTGCGGCGGGTTTTTTATTGTCTGTGAGTATGAAGTTGAGGGTCTAACTCACCAGCATCTCCCGCGCGCTATACAGCAAATCCAAATGATCGCGGCACAGCGCCTCCAGCGAGGTACGCGACTGATGGCTGGTTAAACTCAACGCGCCCCAGTACAGCCCTTCCCTGTCGGCCAGCGGCACGGCGACCACCAGCATGCCAATTTCAAATTCCTGCTCGATGGTGGCGTAGCCCTGCTGACGCACCAGCGCAATACGCGCCATCAGCTCATCAATCTCGACGGCGGTGTAAGGCGTGCGACGTTCGCGTTTGACTTGCTTCAGCACCGCTTCACACTCCGCTTCCGGCAGTGACGCCAGCCACAAACGCCCACCCGCGGTGCAGTACACCGGCACACGCTCGCCAAGGCGCACAGAGGTTGAGTTAAACGGCGTATGTTTACTGCGCGCGATATACACCAGCTCGTTTTCATCAATCACCCCTACCGACGCATGCTCCTCCGTTCGGCTGGCGATGTACTCAACGATGGGGCGCACCATGCGTGGAAACTGGGCGGAATCGACGTACGCCTGCCCCAGCCGCAGCGCTTTGGGCGTCAGCCAGTAGTAGCGACCATCGGTGCAAAGATAACGATCGTGAACCAGCGTCAGAAAGAATCGACGCGCCGCACTCTGCGTCAGGCCGCTCAGTTTTGCCGCCTGCGGTACCGTCAGACGGGGATGTTCTTTGGAGAAAAGCTGAATAATCGCCAGCCCTTTTTGCAGGCCGACAATCAAATCGCGGGAATGAATCTGATTTTGCATAGTTGTTCACACTTTCGCAACAAACAAGCCCATTTACTGCGATTATCGCACTGTTAGTGCGATTAACAACCCACCTGTCCGAATTCTGCGTTGTTGGTCACCGGATCCACTGAAATACTCATTAAACATTTAATTAACAAGTGAGGTGAGAAATGGTCAGTGGATTTACGCAAATTGTTGCTGTGCTCGGGCATCCCATCACCCAGGTGAAATCACCGGAAAACTTCAACCGTTACTTTACTGAGGCGCAGATGGACAAGGTGATGATCCCGGTCGATATTGCCCCGGAAGCGGTTGCCGATTATCTGAATGCTCTGCGCGGCTGGCAGAACATGAGCGGCGTGCTGGTGACCGTACCCCATAAACAGCGCGTCGCAGGACTATTGGACAGCCTGACGCCGCGCGCGCGTCACCTTAATGCAGTAAATGTGGTGCGTAAGCTGGCTGATGGTCGCCTGGAAGGTGACATGCTCGACGGTGTGGGATTCCGGCTTGCCGCCGAAGCGCACGATTTTACCGCCGCCGGTAAACGCGCGTTGTTGTCTGGCTGCGGCGGCGTGGGTAGCGCGATTGCCTGGGGATTGTGTGAAGCGGGTATCAGCCATCTGGCGCTGCATGACAGGGATAATGCCATGCGTCAGCGCCTGGAAAACCGTCTGGCGACGCATTTTCCGCAAGTCCATCTCGGTGAACTGCCCGCTACCCTTGAAGGCCTCGACCTGCTGGTGAACGGCTCTCCGGCAGGAATGCAGGGTTTTGATCCGCTACCGTTGCCGCAACCGCTGCTCGATACGTTGCAAAACAGCACCCACGTAGCCGATGTAGTAACAGCGCCGGTGATCACCCCGCTGCTGGCCTTTGCGCAAACGCGCGGCTGCAGCGTGCAAACGGGCCCGGAAATGGCGCTAGCGCAGATGAAACTGATGGGCCAGTTTATTGGCGCAATGCCTGGCGAGCACGAGGTAGCCGCATGAAAAGCTGGGATGTGATCGTGATCGGCAGCGGCGCGGCGGGCTTTGCTACCGCGGTCACGGCCTGCTGCAAAGGCTTGTCGGTGCTGATGCTGGAGAAAGCCCCCCACTTTGGCGGCACATCGGCGATTTCCGGCGGCGCGGTGTGGATCAACGATACCGATCAGGCTCGCGAAGCGGGCAAAAGCGGTTCACCAGACGCCATCAAAACCTACCTGCGCACCATTATTGGTGACACAAACTATCGCCCGGCACTGGTTGATGCATTTGTCGAATCGGGACGTGAGGCGCTGGCCTTTCTTGAACAAGAAGGTGCGGTGAAATACAGCCTGCGCCCGCTTTCGCCCGATTATTATCCTGATGAAGCCGGGGCGGTAGATGTCGGGCGCGCGCTGGAAGTCGTTGAGTTTGATGGCCGCGAATTGGGCGAGCACTTCAACACGCTGCGCTCTCCACCGCCAGGCATGCTGTTGTTTGGCGGCATGATGGTCAATCGCGTCGACATTCAACACTTCCTGGATATGCGCCGTTCATGGACGTCCTTTCGCCACTGTTCGCGCCTGCTGCTGCGCTACGGCCGAGATCGCCTGCGTCACCCTCGCGGGACACGTCTGGCGATGGGCAACGCGCTAATTGCACGAATGGCGACGCTGGCCCTGCGCAAAGGGCTGGATCTGGCGCTGAATGTCAACGTCACCGCGTTAATTGAAGAACAGGGGCGCGTCACTGGCGTCACCCTCAAACGCGAAGGCAAAGAAGAACAACTGCACGCACGCTGCGGCGTCGTGCTGGCGGCAGGCGGTTTTGCCGCCGGGCAGATTGCCGCGCGGTTCCGTCCGGCGACACAGCAACATTTCACCATGTCGCCCACCACCAACGATGGCGCAGCATTTCAACTGGCGAGCCGCGTCGGCGCGCAAGAAGGCCCCGATCTTCCTTCTAACTTTTTCTGGGCCCCGGTTTCGGTTTTACGTCACCCGGACGGCACGGAAGAGCGCTTCCCACATCTGGTTACCGATCGCGCAAAACCGGGCGTTATTGCCGTCAATCAACGCGGCGTTCGCTTTGTGAACGAGTCGAACTCCTACCATCACTTCGCCAGCGCGATGCAGCAGCAGCCGGAAAACGCGCCCTGCTATCTGATTGGCGATGCACTGGCGATGAAAAATTACGGCCTCGGCCTCGCGCGTCCGGCACCGGTCAATAACGATGCGCTGGTAAAAGCGGGATATTTACACAAAGCCGATACCCTCGCCGCACTCGCGCTGCAGCTCAATCTCGATCCTCGCACGCTGGAAGAGACCGTAGCACGTTATAACCGCGATGCGGCTAACGGTACCGACAGCGAGTTTCGAAAAGGCGGGAACAGTTACAACCGGGCGATGGGCGACCCGGCGCATCAGCCAAACGCCTGTAACGCGCCGCTCAGTCAGGGCCCGTTCTACGCAATCACCCTCTACACCGGCGATTTAGGCACCTCGCGCGGGTTGATGACCTCCGCCGACGCACAGGTGCTGAATCAACAAAACGAAGCCATTCCGGGCCTGTATGCGGTCGGTAATGACATGGATTCGATAATGGCCGGTACCTATCCCGGCCCCGGCATAACGCTCGGCCCGGCGCTCACTTTCGGCTATCTCGCCGCAAAACATATGGTTCAACAACAATCCCTTTAACCTGGAGCACGACATGATCTACGAAAAACGCACTTACACCATCAATCCCCTGAAAATGGCTGACTGGCTGGCGCTGTATAAAAGTGATGCCTATGCGGTGCAAACCGAGCATCTCGGCAAACTGATTGGCTTCTTCTTTACGGAAATTGGCGTGGTGAATCAGGTGGTGCATATCTGGGCGTATGAAAGCCTGGATGACCGCCTGGTTCGCCGTGGCCGCATGGCCCAGGACGAACGCTGGCTGACCTTCTCGCGTAAAAACCGTGAGCTGGCGGCGGTTGAGCGTCTGGAATCGGTGCTGATGCGCCCCACCGATTTCTCGCCTCTGCAATAAGGAGCACATCATGAGCAGGCAGGTAAAGGTAGATGTTCTGGTGGTCGGGTCAGGCGCTGCGGGGTTATCCGCCGCCGTGACCGCCGCGCTGCACGGCGCGAGCGTGCTGGTCGCGGAAAAAGAGCCGGTGATTGGCGGAACCAGCGCCTGGTCCGGCGGTTGGTTATGGATCCCGCGTAATCCACTGGCGCGAGAAGAAGGCATCAATGAGGATGAAGACGCTCCCCTCACCTACCTGAACGCGGAAATGGATGGCCGCCCTGCTGATGCGCGCTTGCAGACATTTCTGCGCTACGGCCCGGAGATGGTCGAGTTCTTCCGCAGCAATACCGCAGTGCAGTTTCTTTCCGGCAGCAAAATGCCGGATTTCCACAACTCCCCCGGTTTTGCCACCGGCGGGCGTTCGGTCACCGCACAGCCTTACGATGGTCGAGGGCTGGGTAACTGGCTGCACCGTTTACGCGCCCCACTGGAGACCATCAGTCTGGCAGGAATGGGGATTGCGGGCGGCGCGGATATGGCGCATTTTTTCAACGCGACCCGTTCGCCGCGTTCTGCGTTCTACGCCACCCGACGCCTGCTGCGCCACAACTGGCAGCGTCTGCGTTACGGACGCGGGCAACATCTGGTGAACGGCAATGCGCTGGTCGCGCGCTTGCTGCGCTCGGCGCTGGATGCAGACGTTCAGTTCCTGTTGAACGCCCCGGTTGCGCGCTTGCTGAAGCACAACGATCAGGTTATTGGCGCGGTGCTCGATAGCGACGAAGGCGAGATAACCATCAGCGCTGGCGCGGTGGTACTGGCCTGCGGCGGCTTCCCACATGATAAAGCCCGGCTGGCGCAGGAGGTGGCGCACGCGCGTCATGGCTACGGTCACTTCTCTGCCGCGCCGCCGGGAAACCAGGGCGATGGCATTCGACTGGGCGAGGCGGCTGGAGGTCATTTTGAGCGCAATCTCAAACATCCCATGGCCTGGGCACCGGTTTCCCGCGTCACGCTGGCCAGCGGCTTACAGCTTGCGTTCCCGCATCTGGTTGAGCGTGCCAAACCGGGGTTTATCGCCGTATTACCGAATGGTAAACGCTTCACCAACGAAGCCGATTCCTATCACGATTTTATCGCCGCGTTAATTACCGCCACCCCGGAAGGGGAAAAACCACAGGCGTGGCTGCTGGCAGATCAGCGCACGCTGAGCCGTTACGGGTTAGGTCATGCTCGCCCCACGCCGTTTAACGTTAAGGCCTGGCTGCGTAACGGCTATCTGCAGTCCGGCGAAACGCTGGAAGCGCTGGCAAAAAAATGCGGGATTAATGAAGCCGCACTGATTGAAACCGTCGCACGCTTCAACGGTTATGCCGAACGCGGCGTGGATGATGAGTTTCAACGCGGCGCATCCGCCTATAACTGTGCGCAGGGCGATGCCACCCATCACCCCAGCCCAACGCTGGGTGCGATAAAACAGGGGCCGTTTTACGCCGTGCGTATTCTGCCAGGCTCGCTGGGATCGTTCAGCGGCCTGCTGACCGATGAACGAGCGCAGGTGCTCAACGACCAACACCAGCCCATCCCCGGCCTGTACGCCGTGGGGAACGATATGTCGAGCGTGATGCAGGGGTTCTACCCCAGCGGCGGCATTACGCTTGGCCCGGCCATGACCTTCGGGTACCTGGTGGGAAAAAACCTTGCCGCAAACATAACAAAAACAGCGTAACTCATCGCTTTGCCAGGGACGGTAAAAATAGAAAAACATCTTACCTGCAACTGTACTGGAGTCCCTATGAACACGCGTTCTTTGTCTCTCGCTGCCCTGACGATGCTCGATGTTCCGCCACCGGAACAGGTGCGTATCGCCGCCAAAACGGGTTTTACGCATGTTGGCCTGCGCCTGCTTCCTGCTACCCCGACAGACCCTGACTACGATATGTTGGGCGACACTGCTACCGTACGCGAAACCCTCGCCGCTCTGCGTGAGACGGGCGTTCGCGTGTCGGACGTGGAGATTGTTCGCCTGACGCCAGACTTCAATCTGGAAGCGCTTCACACGTTTCTGGAAACATCCGCACGTCTTGAAGCGCAACAGGTACTGGTCGCCGGCAATGACGAAAACGTCACACGCTGCGCGGAGAATCTGGCGCGTCTGGCACAGGCCGGGAAACAGTACGGCCTGACCATGAACCTCGAACCGATGCCGTGGACGGCGGTGAAAACCGTACACGACGCGCAGACGGTGATCACCGCCAGCGGCCAGAACAACGTCGGCATTCTGGTCGATGCTATCCATTTTTGGCGCGCGGGAGAATCACTGACAACGTTAGCGGATATTCCCGCCGCGCAATTGAACTATATGCAGTTGTGTGATGCTCCCGCGCAAATGCCTGACACCACCGATGAGCTGATTTACCAGGCGCGCAGCGCACGAAAAGTGCCGGGCGAAGGCGGCCTCGATTTACGCGGTTTGCTGGCAGCGTTGCCTGCCACAATCCCCGTGTCTCTCGAAGTCCCGCTGGCAGGCGCACAAGGTGCCCTTCCCGCTCACCAACGCGCACAGCTGCTGTTTAACGCCGCGCAGTCCTTCCTGTGAATCACTCACCCGAGGAATCGTTATGGCACAGACTCAACGCCTGGACGTCAGAGAGTTAATCAATACCCAGCCACTTAGCCGCTATCAGAAGCTGGTGATTTTTTTAGGGTTTGCCGTGATTGCGCTGGACGGTTTTGATATCGCCATCATGGGATTTATTGCCCCAGTGCTGAAACAGGAATGGGGCGTCAGCAACCATGAACTGGGCTTTGTGATCAGCACCGCGCTGATTGGCCTGGCGCTGGGGGCCATGTTCTCCGGCCCACTTGCCGACTGGCTGGGGCGCAAGAAGATCATCATCAACAGCGTGTTCTTCTTCGGGTTCTGGACGGTTGCCACCGCTTTTTCGCAAAACATCGAACAGATGATTTTCTTCCGCTTTATGACCGGGTTGGGTCTCGGTGCCGCGATGCCTAATATCAGTACGCTGGTCTCGGAATATGCGCCTGAACGGAAGCGCTCGTTCATCATCACCGTGATTTTCTGCGGTTTCACCTTCGGGGCGGCGATTGGCGGTTTTACCGCGTCATGGCTGATCCCCCTGTATGGCTGGCATTCACTGATGGCGCTGGGCGGTATTTTGCCACTGTTGTTTGTGCCGATTTTGTTGTGGAAGCTGCCGGAATCCGTGCGTTTTCTGGTGATTAAGCAAGCTCCCGCCAGGCAGATATGCGCGATCCTCCAGCGGCTCTATCCGGGCAAAATAAGCGATAACGTCAGCTTCGTATTGCCAACACAGCCTGTCAGCGGGAATGCGATGCGTATTGTACTGTCGCCTCAGTACCGTTTCGGCACCCTGATGCTGTGGCTGGTCTACTTTATGGGACTATTTCTGGTTTACATCCTCGGCAGTTGGCTGCCGACGCTGGTAAAAGAGATTGGTCTCACCGTGAGCCAGGCAGCCATTATGACTGCGATTTATCAGGCCGGTGGCACGGTAGGCTCGTTGTTCGCCGGGTGGTTAATGGATCGCATTAATCCACATCGGGCTCTGGGAGCCATTTTTGCGGTTGGCGGGCTGGTGACGATGGCGATTGGTTTTGCGGCCGCCAGCTTCACCCTACTGTGCCTGCTGGCGCTGATTAGCGGTGCCTGCCTGAACGGTGCGAATACCGGCATGAACGCGCTCTCTGCACGCTTTTATCCCACCCAGGCGCGCGCCACCGGTTCAAGCTGGATGCACGGTGTCGGGCGTATCGGGGCGATCCTCAGCGCCTTTGCTGGCGCTGAAATGCTGGCGATGGATCTCAAATTTGAAACCGTCTTCCTGCTGCTTGGCATTCCGGCGTTGCTCACTGTGCTTGGCGTCGCGGCAAAAGGCTGGTTTGCCTCAGGCCAACCCGACAATGTTCCTCCCGTTACCACCTCGCTCAGGAGCCCATCATGAATTCGACACGACTCGCCGTTATCGGCGCGGGCGCTATCGGGCGCAAACATATTGACGTGATTCAGCAGGCGTCAGAGGCCACGCTGGTGGCGCTTGCCGATCCTTCCGACCAGGCGCGGGAACTGGCCGCCGATCTCGATGTGCCGTGGTTTGCCGACGTTGAAGCAATGCTGGATGAAATCAGGCCAGACGGAGTGATTAACGCTACACCGAACATGCTGCATGTGCCCTGTGCGCTGGCCTGTGTAAAACGCGGTATTCCGGTGCTGGTGGAAAAACCGGTGGCAGAATCCCCTGAACGCGCGCGTGAACTGGTGGACGCCGCGCTTGCGCACAACGTGCCGGTTTTAGTCGGCCATCATCGCCGCCACAATGCGCTAACGGCGGCGGCGAAAACACTCATCGACAGCGGTAAACTCGGCAATATCGTCGCCGTTTCCGCCCACTGGATACTGCAAAAGCCGGAGGACTATTTTGAGGTAAGCTGGCGACGCGAGCCCGGCGCAGGGCCGCTGCTGGTTAACCTGGTGCACGATATCGACCTGATGCGCTATTTACTGGGCGAAATTGAAGAGGTGCAGGCAATGGCCTCCAGCGAAACGCGCGGATTTGCTAACGAGGACAGCGCGGTGGTGAATCTGCGTTTCGCACGCGGCACGCTGGGCAGCGCGGTATTAAGCGATTGCAGCGTTAGCCCGTGGAGTTGGGAAATGAACTCGGCGGAGAACCCGATTTACGCGCATACACCGGAAAACTGCTACCTGATTTCCGGCACGCTGGGCGCGCTGGCGATACCGCAGATGCGCTGGTGGCACTACGGTGAGAAAAGCGGCTGGCACGAGCCGCTTATCAGTGAGACGTTGCATATCAACGCCATCGATCCGTTCATCCTGCAACTGAATCACTTTATTGCCGTCATTCGGGGTGAGGCGACGCCAATTATTGACGCCGCCGATGCACTGCGTTCGCTCGAGGTGATCGACGAGATCCGTCAGGCTATCTGACCTTCAAACCGGGGCCCCACACAGGTAATACCGGTCAGTTAAGCGCAAAGTTCCGTTCACTTTATGTTTTGCGCTACATGTGGCATCTGCGTCAGTGAACGGGTAAAGGGGGGTCAAGCGCGCCCCCCCTTCGCCAATCCAGCGGGGACTCGTCGGTTTCAGATACATTGGTTTTTGCTGTTAAATTAAAGACCGCACCGCCGTTGATGGCGTCAAAATCGCCGAAGCGTTCCCTGGAGGCCGGGGCAGCCCACATGGATGTGGGCTGAGGGCACGGCTTTACAGGGATGTTACCTCGCGCCCGACCCGAAAGCCGTAAGGGATAAGCTGAGGGAACCGCGAAGCGGCGATTTTTCCGCCGGAGCCCGGGGGGGCAGGGGGCGGCGGCGATTGGCCGCCCCCTGCGTGCTCCCTGCGCCAGCACAATTTATATGGCTCGGAGCAAAACAGGAGCGCAACGGGAAGATGCTCTGAAAAATGAATCGGTCCTTAACTGACCCTCAATACCGCACAGGGGCCTTTTTCTATACCGCACAAATAATTCACGAATGTAATATTTGCTCATTAACACTCTGTTTACCCTGCCTGCGCTCCGCACTACACTATGGGGCGATTAATAATGAGGTGGGAATGAACGATTACAAAATGACGCCGGGTGAATTGCGCGCCACCTGGGGTTTAGGGACCGTATTTTCATTGCGTATGCTCGGCATGTTTATGGTCCTGCCGGTTCTGACCACGTACGGTATGGCCCTGCAAGGCGCTAGCGAAGCGCTGATTGGCCTGGCGATTGGTATTTACGGGCTGGCGCAGGCCGTCTTCCAGATCCCCTTTGGTTTACTCTCTGACCGCATTGGCCGCAAACCGCTGATTATTGGCGGGCTGATGATTTTTGTCGCCGGTAGCGTGATTGCCGCGCTGTCAGACTCCATCTGGGGCATTATTCTTGGCCGCGCCTTGCAAGGCTCCGGGGCGATCGCCGCCGCCGTCATGGCGCTGCTTTCCGACCTCACTCGTGAGCAAAACCGCACGAAAGCGATGGCCTTTATTGGCGTGAGCTTCGGTGTTACCTTCGCGATTGCGATGGTATTAGGGCCGATTATTACCCATAAACTGGGCCTGCACGCGCTGTTCTGGATGATCGCCATCCTCGCGTCGCTGGCTATCCTGCTAACACTTTGGGTGGTGCCAAACAGTCATAATCATACGCTCAACCGTGAATCCGGCATGGTGAAAGGCTGCTTTAGCAAAGTGCTGATGGAGCCCAAACTGCTGCGCCTGAACTTCGGCATTATGTGTTTGCACATTCTGTTGATGTCGACCTTTGTCGCCCTGCCAGGACAACTGGAAGCGGCAGGTTTCCCGGCCCCCGAGCACTGGAAAATCTATCTGGTCACCATGCTGGTTTCGTTTATCGCCGTGGTGCCGTTTATTATTTATGCCGAAGTGAAGCGCAAAATGAAGCGCGTCTTCCTGCTGTGTATCGCACTGCTGCTGATTGCTGAGATAGTGCTGTGGGGCTCCGGTAATTATTTCTGGGAACTGGTGGCAGGCGTACAGATTTTCTTCCTCGCCTTCAACCTGATGGAAGCGCTTCTGCCGTCACTTATCAGTAAAGAGTCTCCGGCGGGCTACAAAGGCACGGCGATGGGTATTTACTCCACCAGCCAGTTCCTTGGCGTGGCGATTGGCGGCTCGCTGGGCGGCTGGATTGACGGCTTTTTCGATTCGCAAACGGTGTTTCTGGCAGGCGCATTGCTGGCGACGGTGTGGATGCTGGTGGCCATCACCATGAGTGAACCGGCTTATGTCAGCAGTTTACGCATTGAAATTCCCGACGACGTCGAGGTTGATGAGGCTCTGAAGGCGCGGCTGTTGGCGAAAGAAGGCATTAAAGAGGTGCTGCTGGTAGGCGAAGAGCGCTCGGCTTACGTTAAAATCGACAGCAAAGTGACGAACCGGTTTGAGGTGGAGCAGGCTATCATCGCCTGAGCCTGAAAGGCCCGATAGCGCTTCGCTTATCGGGCCTACAACAGAGCGACACTCCCATAGGCCGGATAACGCGAAGCCGCCATCCGGCATTACAGCTTAATCGCGGAAGTTTTTGAACTGGAACGGCTGGCCTAAATCACCGCCGCGCACCAGCGCCATCACCGCCTGCAAATCATCGCGGGATTTCCCGGTCACGCGAATCTCTTCGCCCTGAATTTGCGTCTGCACTTTCAGCTTGCTGTCTTTAATAAGCTTAACGATTTTCTTCTGAATCGCGCTCTCAATCCCCTGCTTCAGCTTCGCTTCCACAAACCAGGTTTTCCCGCTGTGCACAAACTCTTCCGGCACATCGAGAGACGCCCCTTCAATGCCGCGCTTGAGCAGCTTGGCACGCAGAATATCCAGCAGCTGATTAACCTGGAAATCAGACTCACTCAGCACTTTGATGGTTTTATTCGCATCATTCAGCTCGATTTTCGCTTCTACGCCACGAAAATCGAAACGTGATTCAACTTCACGGGCCGCGTTATCCACGCCGTTGCGAGCTTCCTGAAGATCAACTTCAGAGACAATATCGAAAGATGGCATCTTTTCCTCTCCCTCAGTGACTTTTGCGTTGCATAATACCTGCAACGCGGCATAACTCAACTTGTTATCCCCGAAAGCTTAGCGCCCGAAGCTATAATTTGGGTGTCAACGCCGTTCAGGAGGCAGTGTGAAAATTACAGTACTAGGATGTGGCGCGCTGGGCCAGCTATGGCTCACGGCGTTATATAAAAAAGGATTTGATGTTCAGGGCTGGCTTCGCGTCCCCCAGCCTTACTGTAGCGTAAATCTGCTTGAGCTGGATGGCACGGTATTTAATCAGTCCGTTACCGCCAACGACCCCGACTTTCTGGCGCACAGCGATCTTTTGCTGGTAACACTTAAAGCCTGGCAGGTCTCCGACGCGGTAAAAGCGCTGGCGAAGAAGCTGCCGGCAACATCCCCTATTTTGCTTATCCATAATGGCATGGGCACCGTCGAAGAATTGAACGACGTTACGCAGCCGCTGCTGCTGGGCGCAACCACGCAGGCCGCCCGCCGTGACGGCAACATCATCATCCATGTCGCCAACGGCACCACCCATATTGGCCCGGCCAAACACTACGATCGCGATTACAGCCATCTGGCGGTTACCCTGCAGGACGTTCTGCCCGATGTCGCCTGGCACGATAACATCCACTCGGCGATGTGGCGCAAGCTGGCGGTCAACTGTGTGATCAACCCATTGACCGCGCTGATGAACTGCCCGAACGGAGAACTGAGCCAACATTTACCGCAGGTTGAGCTTATTTGCGCGGAAGTCGCGCACACCATGGCGCGGGAAGGCATTCATACTTCGACGGAAAATCTGCTATTTTACGTCACCCAGGTGATTGAACGCACAGGAGAAAATATCTCCTCCATGCTTCAGGATGTACGGGCGCTGCGACACACGGAAATCGACTATATCACCGGTTACCTGCTCCGACGCGCCCGCGCCCACGGTCTTAGCCTGCCGGAAAACACCCGCCTGTATGAACAGATTAAACGTAAGGAGAGTGAATATGAGCGCGTCGGCACTGATTTGCCTCGCACCTGGTAGTGAAGAGACGGAAGCCGTCACCACGATCGACCTGCTGGTTCGCGGCGGCATTAACGTCACCACGGCAAGCGTCGCCAGCGATGGCAACCTGACCATCGTCTGCTCGCGCGGCGTGAAGCTGCTGGCCGATGCCCCGCTGGTGGAAGTCGCCGATGGCGATTACGACATCATCATCCTGCCGGGCGGCATCAAAGGCGCAGAATGCTTCCGCGATAGCCCACTGTTGGTTGAAACCGTGCGTCAGTTCCATCTCTCCGGGCGGATTGTCGCCGCGATTTGCGCCGCTCCTGCCACGGTACTGGTCCCGCACAATCTCTTCCCCATCGGCAACATGACCGGCTTCCCGACGCTGAAAGACCAGATCCCGGAAGATCAGTGGATGGACCGACGCGTCGCGTGGGATCCGCGCGTAAACCTGCTCACCAGCCAGGGGCCAGGCACGTCGATTGATTTTGGCCTGAAGATTATCGACCTGCTGGTTGGGCGTGAGAAAGCCCACGAAGTCGCGTCACAACTGGTGATGGCCGCGGGAATCTATAACTACTACGAGTAACGCGTTTGAAATGCCCGATGGCCTGGGTATCTTGTCGGTCGTATAAGACGCAGCCGTCATCCGACAACCGCAGTCGTAAAAAAACCTCGCATCGCGAGGTTTCAGATTGCTGATAAAGTGCACTTTGTTCTTGCCGGATGCGGCGTAAACGCCTTATCCGGCCTACAAAATAGCGCAAATTCAATATATTGCAGAAACCTTGTAGGCCTGATAAGCGTAGCGCATCAGGCAATGCTGCGTTTGTCATCAGTCTCAAACCTCGCATCGCGAGGTTTTTTCTTCAGCAACAACCATGCACTTACGGGCGATAAACCTTCACATTGGCAAAGCCCTGCTCGCGCAGGTACAGCGCCTGCAGGCGGCTCATCACACCGCGCTCGCACCACAGCAGATAAGTTTTGCTCTGGTCGAGGTTGCCGAACTGGGTGCTCAGCTTGTAGAACGGCAGTGAAGCGATTTCCACGCCTTCCATTTTCAGCGGTTTGTCATCCTGCTCATCAACGGAACGAATATCCAGGATCACATCGTTGTCGCCAAAGCCGCTAACGGTTTCAACTTCCACCACGTCCTGCGCGGTTTGCTGCGCAATTTCGCGGATGTCGAGATTGTTGGCATTCGCCACCACGTCATCGAGAATGCTGAAATCAAAGTGCTCTTCTTCCGCTTCGATTTTCGCCTTCACCGCCTTGATGGTCGGGCTTTTCGAGATCACGCCGCAATATTCCGGCATGGTGCGCGCGAAGTCTTCAGTGCCAATTTCACGCGCCAGATTGATGATGTGCTCTTTATCGTGGGAGATCAGCGGGCGCAGAATCAACGTGTCGGAGACGTTATCAATCAAACGCAGGTTGGTCAGCGTCTGGCTGGAAACCTGGCCCAGCGCTTCACCGGTGACCAGCGCCTGTACGCCGTAGCGTTCAGCCACTTTCGATGCCGCACGCACCATCATGCGTTTCAGCACCACGCCCATCTGGCCATCGTCGATTTTCTCAAGGATTTCGCCAACCACGGGTTCAAAGTTGATTGCGACGAAACGCACGCGGTGAGAGCTGCCGAAGCGGTTCCACAGATAATGCGCCACCTGACGAACGCCGATTTCGTGCGCCGCGCCACCGAGGTTAAAGAAGCAGTAATGGACGCGACAGCCGCGACGCATCAGCATGTAGCTGGAAACACCGGAGTCAAAACCGCCGGAAATCAGCGATAGCACATCTTCCTGAGTGCCGATTGGGAAACCGCCGATACCTTCATAACGGCCTTTGACCAGCAGCAGGCGATCGTTTTCGATTTCCAGGTTAACGGTGACGTCCGGGTTAGTCAGCTTCACTTTCGCGGATTCAACGTGCTGATTCAGGCCGCCGCCGACATAGCGTTCGATCTCAATCGAGGTGAATTCGTGTTTACCACGACGTTTCACGCGTACGCAGAAGGTTTTGCCTTCAATTTGATCGCGATACTGCACCAGCGCTTTTTCGAAGATATCGTGCAGCGAGGTGAACGGTACATCTTCAACCTCAAGAATATGGTGGATGCCCGGGATGCGGGTCAGGGCGTCACGGATATCCAGACGCTGATTTTCATCTTTCGCGCGGACTTCGATGTGATCCCAGTGACGAACAACGGCGAGCGTCTCGTCATAATGCTTTAGAACGTTACGAATGTTCCCGGTTAAAATTTTAATAAAGCGCAACCGCACAGATTGGCTTTTGATGGTGATTTCCGGGAACAATTTAATGATAAACTTCATGGCGGCAATGGTTCGTTGGCAAGCCCGATGCGGGCTGTAGGTAAAATTTGTACTGCAGCGCACCGGGGTACCTGCATCCAGGTCGCGGAGTATACCATCTTCGTGGTTAAGCTGCGCGCTTTCCCATATACCATTGTGTGTTATTTGATTCAGGGCGCGACTGGGCTACCATAGTCGCCATCGCGATATAAAAAGAGCTGATCATTCACTATGCCAAAGAAAAATGAAGCCCCGGCCAGTTTCGAAACTGCACTCACTGAACTGGAGCAGATCGTTAATCGTCTCGAAAGCGGCGATCTTCCGCTGGAAGAGGCACTGAACGAGTTCGAGCGCGGCGTGCAACTGGCGCGTCAGGGGCAGGCCAAACTGCAACAGGCGGAACAACGCGTGCAGATCCTGCTGGCCGATAACGACAATGCCTCTCTGACCCCTTTCACGCCGGACAATGAATAAATGGATTTTTCGCAGCAGCTAAATGCCTGCGTCGAACACGCCAACAGCGCGTTGCGGCGTTTTATTGAGCCTCAGCCCTTTCAGAACACTCCGCTGGTTGAAGCGATGCAGTATGGCGCACTATTAGGGGGTAAACGCCTGCGCCCGTTCCTGGTGTACGCGACCGGGAAAATGTTTGGCGTCGATCAGATCACGCTGGACGCCCCCGCTGCCGCCGTCGAGTGCATTCACGCTTATTCGCTGATGCATGACGATCTTCCGGCAATGGACGATGACGATCTGCGTCGCGGCCAGCCAACCTGCCACATTAAATTTGGCGAAGCGAACGCAATTCTGGCCGGTGACGCCCTGCAAACGCTGGCGTTTTCTATACTGAGTGATGCGCCGATGACCCATGTGTCGGATCGCGATCGTCTGGCGATGGTTTCCGAACTGGCTCAGGCCAGCGGCGTCGCCGGAATGTGCGGCGGTCAGGCGCTGGATCTCGATGCTGAAGGTAAGCATGTTGATCTCGCAGCGCTTGAGCGTATTCATCGTCATAAAACCGGTGCGTTGATTCGCGCCGCTGTGCGTTTAGGTGCATTGAGCGCGGGCGAGAAAGGCCGCAGCGCCCTGCCACTGCTGGATAAGTACGCTGAATGTATTGGCCTGGCATTCCAGGTTCAGGATGACATTCTGGATGTGGTGGGCGATACTGCGACCCTCGGCAAGCGCCAGGGTGCCGATCAGCAATTAGGCAAAAGCACCTATCCCGCACTGCTGGGCCTTGAGCAAGCCCGCACTAAAGCCCGTGACCTTATTGAAGAGGCCCGTCAGTCGTTAACTGAACTGGCCGCACAGTCACTGGATACTACTGCACTGGAAGCGCTGGCGAACTACATCATCCTGCGCGACAAATAAACAATAAATGAGTCTCTGATGAGTTTTGATATTGCCAAATACCCGACCCTGGCGTTGGTCGATTCCACTCAGGAGTTGCGCCTGCTGCCAAAAGAGAGCCTGCCGAAGCTGTGCGATGAACTGCGTCGTTATCTGCTCGACAGCGTGAGCCGTTCCAGCGGACACTTCGCCTCCGGGCTTGGCACGGTGGAGCTCACCGTGGCGCTGCACTATGTCTACAACACGCCGTTCGATCAGCTGATTTGGGACGTGGGTCATCAGGCCTATCCGCATAAAATTCTGACCGGACGCCGCGACAAGATTGGCACCATTCGTCAGAAAGGCGGCCTGCACCCGTTCCCGTGGCGCGGTGAGAGTGAATATGACGTATTAAGCGTCGGCCACTCCTCGACCTCCATTTCTGCCGGGATCGGCATCGCTGTCGCCGCCGCGCGTGAAGAGAAACAGCGCCGTACCGTCTGCGTGATTGGCGATGGCGCAATCACCGCAGGCATGGCCTTTGAAGCGATGAACCACGCGGGCGATATCAAACCAGACATGCTGGTCGTGCTAAACGACAACGAGATGTCGATTTCCGAGAATGTGGGCGCGCTGAATAACCATCTGGCGCAACTGCTTTCCGGCAAGCTCTACTCTTCTCTGCGCGAAGGTGGAAAAAAAGTGTTCTCCGGCGTGCCGCCGATTAAAGAACTGCTCAAGCGTACAGAAGAACATATCAAAGGCATGGTCGTGCCAGGCACGCTGTTTGAAGAGCTGGGCTTTAACTACATCGGCCCGGTCGACGGCCACGATGTGCTCGGTCTGGTCAATACGCTGAAAAACATGCGCGACCTGAAAGGCCCGCAGTTCCTGCACATCATGACCAAAAAAGGGCGCGGCTATGAGCCCGCCGAAAAAGATCCTATTACCTTCCATGCGGTGCCGAAATTTGACCATACCAGCGGGAAATTACCGAAGAGCAGCGGCGGCCTGCCCTCTTATTCCAAAATTTTCGGCGACTGGCTGTGTGAAACAGCGGCTAAAGATCGCAAGTTAATGGCGGTCACGCCTGCCATGCGCGAAGGCTCCGGCATGGTCGAATTTTCGAAAAAATTCCCTGACCAGTATTTTGACGTGGCGATTGCCGAACAGCACGCGGTGACCTTTGCCGCAGGCCTGGCGATTGGTGGCAACAAGCCGATTGTGGCAATTTACTCCACCTTCCTGCAACGCGCTTACGACCAGGTAATCCACGATGTGGCTATCCAGAAGCTGCCGGTGATGTTCGCCATTGACCGCGCGGGGATTGTCGGTGCTGACGGGCAGACGCATCAGGGCGCATTCGATCTCTCGTTCCTGCGCTGCATCCCTGAAATGGTCATCATGACGCCGAGCGATGAAAATGAATGCCGCCAGATGCTGTATACCGGCTATCACTACAACGATGGCCCGAGCGCGGTGCGCTACCCGCGCGGATGCGGTACCGGCGCAGAACTTCAGCCGCTGGAGCAACTGCCGCTCGGCAAAGGCGTGGTGAAACGTCAGGGCGAGAAAATCGCCATTCTGAACTTCGGTACGCTGTTACCTGAAGCCGCAACGGTCGCCGAAAAACTCAACGCCACGCTGGTAGATATGCGCTTTGTGAAACCGCTCGATGAAAGCCTGATTCTTGAGATGGCAGCGCAGCACGACGTGCTGGTTACGCTTGAAGAGAACGCCATCATGGGCGGTGCAGGCAGCGGCGTGAACGAGGTGCTGATGGCGCATCGTCAGGCCGTACCGGTGCTTAACCTTGGCCTGCCTGATTTCTTCATCCCGCAAGGCACTCAGGAAGAGATCCGCGCCGACCTTGGTCTGGACGCGGCAGGCATTGAAGCGAAAATCGCGAGCTGGCTGGCATAACCCTCCTCTCCGCTCCTGCTATGCTTAAAGGCAAACCTTAAAAGCAGGAGCGGAACCATGCAATACAACCTCTTAGGACACACCGACCTTCGGGTTTCCCGTCTTTGCCTGGGCTGCATGACCTTTGGCGAACCGGACCGGGGCAAACACGCCTGGACCCTACCCGAAGAGAGCAGCCGCCCTATTATTCAACGCGCCCTTGAAGGCGGCATTAATTTCTTCGATACCGCAAACAGCTATTCCGACGGCAGCAGCGAAGAGATTGTGGGGCGCGCCCTGCGTGATTTCGCTCGCCGTGAAGACGTTGTGGTCGCGACCAAGGTGTATCATCAGGTCGGCGACCTGGCGGAAGGGCTTTCCCGCGCACAAATTCTGCGCTCCATCGATGACAGCCTGAAACGCCTGGGAATGGAGTACGTCGACCTGCTGCAAATTCACCGCTGGGATTACAACACGCCGATTGAGGAAACGCTGGAGGCGCTGAACGATGTGGTCAAAGCCGGGAAAGCGCGTTATATCGGCGCATCGTCGATGCACGCACGCCAGTTTGCTCATGCGCTGGCGCTACAAAAACAGCACGGCTGGGCACCGTTTGTCACCATGCAGGATCACTACAATCTGATTTATCGTGAAGAAGAGAATGAGATGCTGCCGCTGTGCAACCGTGAAGGTGTGGCGGTGATCCCCTGGAGCCCACTGGCGCGGGGGCGCTTAACCCGCCCGTGGGGCGAAACGACAGCGCGTTTGGTGTCCGATGAATTTGGCAACACGCTCTACAGCACCACCGAAGAGAATGATGCGCAAATTGCCGACCGACTGGCGCACGTGGCGGACGATCTTGGCGCCACCCGTGCGCAGACTGCGCTGGCGTGGTTGTTAAGCAAACCGGGCGTGGCGGCACCGATTATCGGGACATCGCGGGAAGAGCAGTTAGATGAGTTGTTGAACGCGGTAGATTTAACGCTGAAGCCAGAGCACATTGCGGAGCTGGAAACGCCGTATAAGCCGCATCCGGTGGTGGGGTTTAAGTAAGGCCCCCCTCACCCCGGCCCTCTCCCACAGGGAGAGGGTGAAAACCAGAGCAGGTCTTGAATATATCCGCGGTCGGTTCCCTCTCCCTGTGGGAGAGGGTTAGGGTGAGGGGCCCCCCCACGCAATCCTAAATTATCCCAATCGGCCAATGATGCCCGATAAAATACAATATCCCCGCCGAAATCACCCCGGCGACGATGTCATCGACCATAATCCCCATGCCGCCGTGCACGTTGCGGTCGAACCAGCGAATCGGCCAGGGTTTCCACATATCGAGAATACGGAAAATCACAAACCCGGCGGCGACCCACTGCCAGTCCATCGTCGGCAGTGCCATCAAGGTAATCCACATACCGACGAACTCATCCCACACGATGCTGCCGTGGTCGTGAACGCCCATGTCTTTTGCCGTCTGGTGGCACAGGTAGACACCGATACAGATGCTCAGCATTACCACCAGCGAATAGAGCTGCCAGGGCAGGAAGGTCATCAGATACCAGAACGGAATCGCTGCCAGCGAGCCCATCGTGCCGGGGACAATCGGGCTTAAGCCGCTACCGAAACCAACCGCCAGCAGGTGCCAGGGGTTGCGTAAATTGAGGCGGCTTTTCGCCACGTCTTTGCTAGCCAAAGTGATCAAATCCTTTATGGTCGAACGTCACGACGTCGCCGCCGCGCTGAAAATGCATGCCGTCTACGTCAGCGCTCATCTGGCCGATGCAGGTAAACGGCACGCCAAGATGGCCCAGTGCCACATCCAGCGCACCACGGTTGAGTTCCGGTACGGTGAAGCACAGTTCGTAATCTTCTCCGCCGGAAAGCGCCCAGCGCATTGCCTGTTCGCCGTCAACGTGACGCTGCATCGCTTCAGAATACGGGAGTGCATCCAGGTCAATGCGCGCGCCGCATTCGCTGGCTTTAAGAATATGACCGAGGTCAGAAACCAGGCCGTCGGAAAGATCGATCGCCGAACTGGCGAGGTCGCGCAATGCCTGCCCTTGTAGAATACGCGGCGTCGGACGCAGGTGGCGTTGAACCAGATACGCGCTGTCCGTTTCGTCGCTCACCGTCAGGCGGTTCTGTAGAATCGCCAGCCCGGCAGCGCTGTCGCCCGGCGTACCGGTGACGTAAATCCAGTCGCCCGGTTTTGCGCCCGAGCGCTTCAGCGCCCGGCCGACAGGCACGTAGCCGTGAATACCCAGGGTCATGGAGAGCGGGCCTTTGGTGGTGTCGCCGCCAATCAACTGCATATCGTAGTAATCGAGTTGTTCGAACAGACTATCGCTGAAGGCTTGTAGCCAGGCTTCATCTACCGACGGCAAGGTCAGGGCCAGCGTCAGCCATGCCGGGTCTGCGCCCATCGCCGCGAGATCGCTGACGTTCACGGCCAGCGCTTTATACGCCAGATCGGCAGGATCGATATCAGGAAGAAAATGAATGCCGGACACTAAAGTGTCGGTGCTGATTGCCAGGGTTTGTTTTTCGGGAAGATTGAGCAACGCGCAGTCGTCGCCGATTCCGGTTTCAACATCAAAGCGGGCGCTTTTTACGCGGTCAAAATAACGGGCAATCAGGGAAAATTCGCCGCATGCCATACGTTATGCCTCTGCAGAAGAATAAAACAAGGCCGGGGAACACGGTATCAACCGCATTCGCACCGGCCTGCAGATTACTTTTTCTTGGGGCGGATTGCCGGAGCTGCTTTATCCAGCACGCCATTGACAAACTTGTGGCTGTCTTCAGCGCCAAAGGTTTTTGCCAGTTCGATAGCTTCGTTGATGGCCACTTTATACGGCACATCATCACGTTTAGACAGTTCGAACAGCGCGATACGCAGCACCGCTTTTTCTACCTGACCCAGCTCATCGAGCAGACGGGACAGGTAAGGTTTCATCAATCCATCGAGGTACGCGCTGTTAGTCGCCACCCCGGACAGCAGTTCACGGAAGTACATTACGTCTACATCTTTGACGTCCTGTTCCGCCAGGAACTGGTATTCAACATCGGCGATGTCGTTCTGGGACAACTGCCAGGAGTAAAGCGCCTGAACGGCACACTCACGGGCACGGCGACGAGCAGCAGGTTTCACGGAATTCCCCTTACAAAAAAATCAGGCCTTAATGGCTTTCAATACATTAATCATCTCAAGCGCGGTCAGTGCAGCTTCTGCACCTTTGTTACCGGCTTTGGTGCCAGCGCGTTCGATGGCTTGTTCAATACTTTCAGTGGTGAGAACACCAAAGGCTACCGGGATTTCGCTGTCCTGAGCGACGTGCGCCAGGCCATTGCTCGCCCCGCCAGCGACATATTCGAAGTGTGCAGTACCGCCACGGATAACCGTACCCAGTGCAATCACCGCGTCATATTTACCGGTTTTTGCCAGTGCGCCAGCCGCCAGTGGCAGTTCATAAGCGCCAGGCACCCAAACAACGGTAATGTTTTCATCTTTGACCTGACCAATGCGTTTCAGGGCGTCGATCGCACCTTCCAGCAGGCTGTCGTTGATAAAGTTGTTGAAACGCGCAATGGTGATGGCGACGCGAGCGTCCGGGGTAGCAACGTTAGCTTCAATAATGTTCATACTCTTCCTTTGGGTTCATTTGCCCCGCAGGGGGGCGGATTTTATCATAATATTCTGTGCGCTGCTTCCCTTTTCAGGAGGCATTACGCGTTCGTCAAATGCAGGCAAATGTCCGGGCCTACATGGCGTATCTCGTTGAATTTGAAATGGGGGGCGTCGGCCAGTTTCTCAAGCCCCGGCAGAACACATAATCCGCGCGCATCGCTGCCTAATAGTTTAGGCGCTACGTAAACAATAAGCTCGTCGACCAAACCCGCCTGAATCAGCGCGCCAGCAAGCGTCGGCCCGGCTTCTACCCAGATGCTGTTTATCTGCTGTTTGCCAAGCTGCATCATCAGCAAAACCAGATCCACATGGCCGTTGTGTTCCGGCGTGATGATCGATTTTACATGCTCTGACCAGCTGCGTTCGTCGTTTTGCGTACGGGCAAACCAGGTTTCGCCAGGCTGCTGAACGATGCGGTGCTCCGGCGTGACGCGGTTGTGGCTATCGACAACAATACGTACCGGCTGGCGCAGGTTTTCCTCTGTATATAGCGCCTGCGTCTCCGCGCCCAGCTCATGCCAACGCACGGTTAACGCCGGGTCATCGGCCAGGACGGTGGCACTACTGGTGAGAATTGCGTGGCTTTCTGCGCGCAAACGCTGCACATCGCGACGGGCCTGCGGCGAGGTAATCCACTGACTTTCGCCACTCGCCATCGCGGTACGCCCGTCCAGCGACGCGCCAAGTTTAAGCTGAACATACGGAAAGCCTGTACGCATGCGCTTCAGGAAGCCCTTATTCAACGCTTCCGCTTCACTCATCATCAGACCGTGGCTGACGTCAATACCCGCCTGTTGCAGGCGATAAAGCCCGCGTCCGGCCACCTGCGGATTCGGATCCTGCATAGCGGCTACCACGCGGGAAACACCTGCGGCAATCAACGCATCGCAGCATGGCGGCGTGCGACCGTGATGGCTGCAAGGTTCGAGCGTCACATAGGCCGTCGCCCCTTTGGCTTTTTCGCCCGCCATCCGCAACGCGTGAACTTCCGCGTGCGGCTCTCCGGCGCGGTAGTGAAAACCTTCACCAACGATTTCGCCCTGATTGACAATGACGCAACCGACGCGGGGGTTAGGATGAGTGGTGAAGCGACCACGCGCGGCAAGTTTCAGCGCGCGCGCCATGTACATTTCGTCGTGCATAGCTTAGTCCTGTAGACGAGCGATCTCTTCGCCGAATTCTTTGATGTCTTCAAAGCTGCGATAAACAGAGGCGAAACGGATGTAAGCGACTTTATCGAGCTTTTTCAGCTGTTCCATCACCAGATTGCCGAGCAATTTGCTCGGCACTTCACGCTCCCCTGTAGCACGCAGGTGCGATTTAATGTGATTAATCGCCATCTCAACGTCATCGGCACTGACGGGACGCTTTTCCAGCGCTTTTAGCATGCCACTACGCAGCTTGTCTTCGTTGAACGGTTCGCGCACATCATTACTTTTAACGACGCGCGGCATCACCAGTTCAGCCACTTCAAACGTGGTGAAACGTTCGTTGCAAACCAGGCATTGCCGACGACGGCGGACGGAGGAGCCCTCGCCAACCAGACGAGAGTCGATCACTTTGGTATCTACGGCGAGACAGAATGGGCAGTGCATACATCGTCCTGACTATGAGGTGGTAACTGAAACCTATTTTACCCTGATATGGCTCGACAACAAAGGAAGAGCGTTTTTGAGACAATGGATCGATGCCAGAATCTTTTTTGCGATCTACCATTACGTGATCCCGACCATAAGGAAACAGACATAATGACAAGACGTTACCTAAGAATTGCCGTACTGGGAAGCCTCTTTAGCCTGACTGCCTGCGCACAGCAAGCCGAGGTTCGTCAGATGCACGAAAGTATCAGTACGCTCAACCAGGAAATGACCAAACTGAACAAGGAAACGGTGAAGATCACCCAGCAGAACGCGCTAAACGCCAAATCTGCCAGCGGTGTTTACATCATTCCGGGTTCTAATACCCCTGCCCTGCTGAAGAGCCAGATAGGTACGCTGCGCATGTCTTTGCGCAACATCGCGCCAAATGCGCAGGGTACAGCGGTGACCCTGCGTATTCAGGGCGAGTCTAACGACGCGCTACCGGCATTCAGCGGTACGGTAGAATACGGGCAGATTCAGGGTACTACCGACAATTTCCAGGAAGTTAACGTGCAGAATCAGCTCATTAACGCGCCAGCCAGTATTCTTGCGCCCAGCGATGTCGATATTCCGCTACAGCTGAATGGCATCACGCCAGATCAACTCGGTTTTGTTCGCGTTCACGATATTCAGCCGGCTACCGTTCAGTAAGTCACGCCTTGCGCCAGACGCACCTGGCGCATTCACTCCCCCCTTTTTTTCATTCACTACTTTTCTAATCAGATTGGCAATCATTGATGTGACAGGTACAATCGCCGCCGTTTAATCTACGCAAACGTGAACGCAATCGATTACGTAGATGAAAAATGTGTGACCCGTAACTGATTTTTGTGAGCAATGATTCTTATAATAGGCACGCAGAAATACGAAACATTTTGTAAAGCTTCGACGCTTACTTTCATTCCCGTTTGGGATTTTTTATCAGTGGCAAACATATGAAAAAAACATTATTAGCAGCCGGTGCTTTCGTAGCACTCTCCGCGTCTTTCACTGCCAGTGCAGCAGAAAATGACAAACCACAGTATCTTTCCGACTGGTGGCATCAGAGCGTCAACGTGGTAGGGAGCTACCATACCCGTTTCGGGCCGACACTGCGTAACGACACCTATCTGGAATATGAAGCGTTCGCTAAAAAAGACTGGTTTGATTTCTACGGTTACGTCGATGCACCGCGTTTCTTCGGCGGCGACAGCAACTCCCGTGGGATCTGGAACCACGGTTCCCCGCTGTTTATGGAAATCGAGCCACGTTTCTCTATCGACAAGCTGACCAACACCGATCTGAGCTTTGGCCCGTTCAAAGAGTGGTATTTCGCGAATAACTATATCTACGATATGGGTCGCAACAGCGAAGGCCGTCAGAGCACCTGGTATATGGGTCTGGGTACCGATATCGATACTGGCCTGCCGATGGGGCTGTCTCTGAACGTGTATGCCAAATATCAGTGGCAAAACTATGGCGCATCCAACGAAAACGAGTGGGATGGCTATCGTTTCAAAATCAAATACTTCGTTCCGATTACTGACCTGTGGGGCGGTAAGCTGAGCTACATCGGCTTTACCAACTTCGACTGGGGTTCAGACCTGGGCGACGATCAGTACCGTACCAGCAACTCTATCGCTTCCAGCCATATTCTGGCGCTGAACTACGATCACTGGCATTACTCGGTCGTTGCGCGTTACTTCCACAACGGTGGTCAGTGGAAAGATGGTGACGAGCCGGTCTGGCAGGCTGAGCCGATTAAATCCAACGGCTTCGGCTGGTACCTGGTGGCGGGTTACAACTTCTAATCAGAAAAAAGCACCGAACGTTCTCAACGTCGGTGCTTGAGACTGGTAATAAACTCAACATTGCCTGATGCGCTGCGCTTATCAGGCCTACAACGTCACTGCAATATATTGAATTTGAAATATTTTGTAGGCCGGATAAGGCGTTTGCGCCGCATCCGGCAAGAACAACGCGCACGTTGTCAGCTATCTGAAGCACCGAACGCTCCAACGTCGGTGCTTTTTTATTACTTCTTATTCATCATTGCTTTCAGATCGGCGAACGGGTTGTACTTCGCTTCGCCGACGTCTTTCTGGGCGTCTTCCCCGGCAATCACCGTCGTGCCGTATTGATCGGCCTCGGTGTATTTCGAATGTTCGTGATCGTGACAGAACAGGCACAATAGCTCCCAGTTGCTGCCATCTTCCGGGTTATTGGTGTGGTCGTGATCCATGTGATGAACCGTTAACTCACGCAGATTTGAGTAAACAAACTCGCGCGAGCAACGCCCGCAGACCCACGGAAACAGTTTCAGTGCTTTTTCGCGGTAGCCGTTTTCCAGCCTCGCGTAGTTTTTAGGGATGATGGCCATAGTTGCTCAGTTCTTAAATTAAGGATTGCAGATAGTTTATCACTCAGTACACACCAACGCTCGCGTTGGGTCGAGCAACCATGGGCGTAAATACCCCACCGTATTTGAGAACGGCAACACCTCGTCCGGCAGGCTGATGCCTAAATGCTCTTTGATGTAATGACGCCGCATTAACACGCGGTTCCAGAGTTCAGGATAGGCCTGTGCGAGTTCGTCTCGCAGCGTTTTATCCGCCAGCGCGATGGTGTCTTCAATACTCGCTCCGGCGTAACCTGCACGCGATGGGATAATGTCGATTTGCAACAGCATACCGCTGCGCAGCGGTGCAGCAGAGTTCGGGCCAATTGGCGAGCACAGCCACTCTTCATCCGCCACCAGATGTCCCGGATTGAGGTGCCAGTGGTATTCGGATTTCGGCAATACCTGTTCAATCAGCGCATACATCTCACCGCCCAACATACCGGGGCGAATGTGGGTGAGCCAGGTCGCAACGGCGTGATAGTAGGGCTTCGCTACCACGTCGAGATAATCTGCCACCTCCGGTGCCAGCTCGCTTTCATCGGCCACCACATACGCGGCGCGGCTGCTCAGACCGCCTTTGTAACTGGTAGTGAGCGAGAACTTATCACCACGCTGTATGCGTTTGTCGCCAGGATAAAGATTGGCATTGGCGAAACGATCGCCGGTTGCAGCAATCATCACCACATTATTCGGCTGCCCTTGTGCTGCCAGCAGTGCGCCAATCTCTTTTTCAGTTTTGCCCGGCGCGATGGCGTTCAGTGCATCAAGGATCGCTGTTGAGGCCAGATTTGCGCCGTACTCGTAGTGAGCCAGTTCATTAGCGTTGTTGACCGTGCGCGCACCGTGCTCTGGCGAGATAAATATCCCGGTGGCATTGCATAACGTGGCATCCGGCCCTGCCGCCTGACGAATCGCATCTACGATAAAACACGGGAGATCAAACATTTTCCAGGCGTCATCTTGTGCGCCAGTAAACAGTTTCCAGCCTACCAGCCCATAGTTTTTTCCGGCAACAATCCCGGCATTTTGCAGCACCTCCGGCAGGGATTGTTGATTATCCATCGGCTGGTTAGGCAGAGAAAACCACGGGGCGTGAACTACGCGGTTTTCCAGCCGCGCATGGGCCGCCAGCTTCAGGTTTTCATTGCCGAGCACCAGCACGGCGTCGCCCTCGCTATGCAAAACCAGCAGCGCCTCTTCAAAACGTGGAATAAACCCGGTGAGGTACTCAAAGTTACCGCCATGCTCTTTGTCGGCATATATCACCAACGTGTCCAGCCCGCGGGATGCCATTCCGGCCAGTACTTTGGCTTTACGCTCACGCAGGGTGTCATCGCTTAAAGTAACGGAGGGAAGATGATGCCAGACGGCTGGCTGCGGTACGGTTTGCAGAGAAAGGGATTCAAAAGTGATGGTCACTGGCGTTACTCCATGTCAAAGGCCATCCACGGAGAGTAACGAATATTGGCAGGGCTGTAATAAAAAAATCCCGGCCTTGCGACCGGGATTCCGATTCTGAAGAGAAAGTCGTCTTACGGCAGAATTGACGGTTGATCCGCCCCTTCTTTCTCGACTTTCTGCTGCAGCATGTGCTCGCGCTTCATACCCAGTTTCAGCGCCAGTGCAGACGCAACATAGATAGAAGAAGCCGTACCGATAGAGACACCAATCAGCATGGTCAGTGAGAAGCCTTCCAGTACCGGACCACCAAAGAGGTACAGCATCAGAATAACCACTAATGTCGTACCGGAAGTGATCAACGTACGGTGCAGCGTCTGGGTCAGTGACACGTTAAAGATTTCGTAAGGCGTCCCGCGACGAATTTTGCGGAAGTTTTCACGAATACGGTCAGATACCACGATGCTATCGTTCAACGAGTAACCGATAACCGACATCAACGATGCCACGATAGTCAGGTCAATCTCGATATGGAATAACGACAGGATCCCAAGCGTAATGATAACGTCGTGCGCCAGTGAGATAACCACACCCGCCGCCAGTCGCCACTCGAAGCGGAAACCGACATAAACGAGGATGGAGATCAGCGCCACGATCAGCGCCATTGCCCCGGTTTGCGCAAGGTCTGCCCCCACGCTCGGCCCAACGAACTCGATACGTTTCACCGCCGCGTTCTGATTGGTGGATTCGTTAATCACCTTCAGAACCTGGCTCCCCAGCACCTGGCCGCCATTTTCGCCTTCAGTCGGCGGCATACGGACCATGATGTCGTGGCTGCTACCGAAGTTCTGCAGTTGAGGCTCTTCAAAGCCCGCCTTCTGCAGCGCTTCGCGCATCACGTCAATTTCAGCCGGTTTTTCCAGCGTAATTTCGATTACCGTACCACCGGTGAAATCGAGTCCCCAGTTGAAGCCGCGCACGCCCATGATGACGATGGCAGCTACCAACAGCAGGCCAGAGATGCCGAAAGCCCAGTAATCCCAGCGCATAAAGTCATAGACTTTACGGCCATGGTTCAATTGTTCAACAGTATATTCCTGTGCCACAACGCACTCCTCAGATTGACAGCTTGTTGATGCGTTTGCCGCCATACAACAGGTTTACGATGGCACGCGTACCGACAATTGCGGTAAACATCGACGTTGCCACACCGATACCGGTGGTGATAGCAAAGCCTTTGATTGCCCCGGTGCCGACTGCATACAGGATCAGAACTTTAATCAGCGTGGTGATGTTCGCATCAAAGATGGAACTGAATGCGCCCGCATAACCTTCGTTGATTGCCTGCTGCACCGAACGCCCGTTGCTCAACTCTTCTTTGATACGTTCGTTGATCAGTACGTTGGCGTCGACCGCCACCGCAAGGGTTAGCACGATACCTGCAATACCCGGCATACTCAGCGTGGCCCCTGGCAGCAGTGACATGATACCGACGATCAGTACCAGGTTTGCAATCAGTGCGCTGGTCGCGATCAGACCAAATTTCTTGTAGAAGAAAATCATGAACAGGATAGAAACTGCCAGGCCAGCCAGACACGCTTCCAGACCCTGCTTGATGTTCTGCATACCCAGAGTTGGGCCGATGGTACGTTCTTCAACAATCTGAATCGGCGCAATCAGCGCACCGGCGCGCAGCAGCAGAGAGAGCTGACGTGCTTCGTTCGGGTTGTTGATACCGGTGATGCGGAAGCTGTTACCCAGACGAGACTGGATGTTAGCGATGTTAATCACCTCTTCCTGTTTCACCAGCACGGCACGACCGTTCGCATCTTTCTTACCGCTGTCTTTGTACTCCACGAAAAGGGTCGCCATCGGTTTACCGATGTTGTCCTTGGTGAAGTTAGACATGGTGTTACCACCTGCGCTATCCAGCGAGATGTTAACCTGCGGCTGGTTGTATTCGTCCTGGCTGGAAGTGGAATCGGTGATATGGTCACCGGTCAGGATCACGCGTTTGTACAGCACAACCGGCTGACCTTCACGGGTCTGTTTCACTTCAGAGTCGCCCGGCACACGACCAGATGCGGCAGCGGACTGGTCAACGTTAGTATTCACCAGACGGAATTCCAGCGTCGCGGTAGCGCCCAGAATCTCTTTGGCGCGCGCGGTATCCTGAATACCCGGCAGTTCAACGACGATGCGGTCTGCACCCTGACGCTGTACCACAGGCTCAGCCACACCCAGTTGGTTTACACGGTTACGCAGGATGTTGATGTTCTGCTGTACCGCGTATTCGCGCGCTTCGCTCAGACGCGCATCGCTCATTACCGCGCGCAGCTGGTTGCTGCCCTGATTAGTGATAACCAGGTCACGATGACGGGAGCTCAGCCAGGTATTCGCCTGATCGCGTGCCGCGCTGTCGCGGAACAGAATCGTCAGACCATAGTTATCTGACTTACGAATATTGGAATACGGAATGTTTTTCTCGCGCAGGTCACTGCGCAGACTGTCGATATTTTGTTCCTGAAGCTTACCGAGCGCCGTGTCCATATCCACTTCCATCAGGAAGTGAACACCACCACGCAGGTCAAGACCCAGCTTCATCGGTTCGGCTTTAATGGCCGCCAACCAACGCGGGGTTGCAGGAGCAAGGTTCAGCGCCACGACGTATTTATCACCCAGCACGCTCAGCAGCGCTTCACGGGCACGCAACTGGACGTCGGTGGAGTCGAAGCGCGCAAGAATAGCGCCCTCTTCCAGTGCCACAGACTTCGCGGTGATTTTTTCTTGTTGTAAAGTATTCTGGACCTGGATCAGCGTTTGCTCACTGGCGGCGACTCCGCGCGCACCAGTGATCTGAACAGCCGGATCCTCACCATACAGGTTGGGAAGTGCGTAAAGCAGGCCGACGATAATCACGACGACCAGCATGATGTACTTCCACAAAGGATAACGGTTTAACACGGCAGTTCCCTTTGGGAAAACAGTAAATTACAGCGCCTTCATGGTGCCTTTCGGCAGAACGGCAGCTACGAAGTCACGTTTGATTACCACTTCAGTGGTGTCGTTCAGCGCGATAGCAATGTAGCCGGATTCAGCTACTTTGGTTACGCGGCCAACCAGACCACCGTTAGTCAGCACTTCATCACCTTTGGCGATGGAGTCCATCAGCTTTTTGTGCTCTTTGGTGCGTTTCTGCTGTGGGCGCAGGATCATGAAGTAGAAAATCAGACCAAACACTACCAGCATCAGAATCAGAGACATCGGGCTGCCCTGTGCTGCGCCACCCGGTGCTGCTATCGCATCAGAAATAAAAAAGCTCATTAAAATTCCCTCATTATTAATATTAATCAACGTTCAAAGCTGGAACTTCGCGCCCCTGACGTTGGTAAAAATCGGTCACGAAGCTCTCTAATTTACCCTCTTCGATAGCCTTGCGTAAACCAGCCATTAAACGCTGATAGTAGCGAAGGTTATGAATCGTGTTGAGACGTGCGCCCAGTATTTCGTTGCAACGGTCTAAATGATGCAAGTACGCACGTGAATAATTGCGACACGTATAGCAATCACACTCAGCGTCGAGTGGGCTGGTATCGCTCTTATGCTTCGCATTACGGATTTTCACCACGCCATCGGTCACGAACAGATGACCATTGCGCGCGTTACGCGTTGGCATAACGCAGTCAAACATATCGATACCACGACGCACGCCTTCAACCAGATCCTCTGGTTTACCGACGCCCATCAGGTAACGCGGTTTGTCAGCAGGAATTTGCGGGCAAACGTGCTCCAGGATGCGGTGCATGTCTGCTTTTGGTTCGCCTACTGCCAGGCCGCCGACAGCGTAGCCATCAAAACCGATATCTACCAGACCTTTAACGGAGATATCACGTAAATCTTCGTAAACGCTGCCCTGAATGATGCCAAACAGGGCGTTTTTGTTGCCAAGGCTGTCAAAACGCTCGCGGCTACGCTTCGCCCAGCGCAGCGACATCTCCATAGAGCGCTTCGCGTAATCCCAGTCTGCCGGGTACGGCGTGCATTCGTCGAAGATCATTACGATGTCGGAACCGAGATCGTACTGAATCTCCATCGATTTTTCCGGATCGAGGAAAATAGGATCGCCGTTGATCGGGTTACGGAAGTGTACGCCCTGTTCGGTTATCTTACGAATATCGCCAAGGCTAAAGACCTGGAAGCCGCCGGAATCGGTGAGAATTGGCCCTTTCCATTGCATGAAGTCATGCAGGTCACCGTGCAGTTTCATGATTTCCTGACCCGGGCGCAGCCACAGGTGGAAGGTGTTACCGAGGATAATCTGTGCGCCAGTGGCTTCAACTTCCTCCGGCGTCATGCCTTTGACGGTGCCATAGGTACCGACGGGCATAAAAGCAGGCGTTTCCACTACGCCACGATCGAAGACCAGGCGGCCACGGCGTGCGCGTCCGTCGGTGGTGTCCAGTTCAAATTTCACGCTATTCTCCTGCATCAGAGAGACAGTCTGATGGTTAATGTTGCGGGATGAGGTTCACCCCCACCCCGGCCCTCTCTCTCAGGGAGAGGGGAAAAACACGCCCCACTCAGGGACGTTCGTTAATGGCCTGCGGATTGTACGTGATAAACATCGCATCACCGTAACTAAAAAAGCGATATTCCGCTTTTACCGCTTCGTGATAGGCATGTAGGGTGTGTTTATAACCCGCAAACGCGGAAACCAGCATAATCAGCGTCGATTCCGGCAGGTGGAAGTTGGTCACCAGCGCGTCAATCACTTTGTACTGATAGCCCGGATAGATAAAGATCTGCGTATCACCGAAGAACGGTTCAATCAGGTCGTTTTTCGCCGCCTGCGCCGCGCTTTCCAGCGAACGGACGGAGGTGGTTCCTACCGCAATCACGCGGTTACCGCGCGCTTTCGCTGCCAGCACCGCGTCAACCACCTCCTGTGGCACTTCCGCATATTCGGAGTGCATGGTGTGCTCTTCAATGCTCTCAACGCGAACCGGCTGGAAAGTACCTGCCCCCACGTGCAGCGTCACAAACGCCATATCAATGCCTTTTTCCCGCAATTTAGCCAGCAGCGGCTCGTCGAAGTGCAGGCCAGCAGTGGGGGCCGCGACAGCACCAGGGCGGCTGCTGTAAACGGTTTGATAAAGTTCGCGGTCGGCGTCTTCATCCGGGCGGTCGATGTACGGCGGCAGCGGCATGTGGCCGATGCTGTTAAGAATATCCAGTACCGGACGCTCATCGTTAAACTGCACTTCAAACAGCGCGTCGTGACGTGCGACCATGGTCGCATTGATGCTTTCGTCATCGCCCAGCAACAGTTCCGCTCCCGGCTTCGGCGCTTTAGAAGCGCGAATATGTGCCAGAATACGATTATCATCGAGCATACGTTCAACCAGCACTTCAATCTTGCCGCCGCTGGCCTTGCGACCGAACAGTCGCGCAGGAATGACGCGGGTATTATTAAAGACCAGAAGATCGCCAGGGTTGAGCTTATCGAGCAGATCGGTGAAAGTACCGTGCGTCAGCGCGCCTGTCGGCCCGTCCAGCGACAGCAAGCGGCAACCGCTGCGCTCAGGCTGTGGATAGTGGGCAATCAGGGATTCAGGTAATTCAAAGGAAAAATCGGCAAGGCGCATGACTCTAAGACTCTGGACTTAATAATGAGGCGGGTAGTCTAGTGCCGGGGCGTTCTCCCTGCAACCCTATCCCCCTCTGGATAGATAATAATCGATGAATTTTTTAGCTCACCTGCATCTTGCGTACCTCGCCGACAGCTCGTTGTCCGGTAATCTGCTGGCTGATTTTGTGCGCGGCAATCCGGATGACCGCTACCCCACCGAGGTCGTCGACGGGATTTACATGCATCGTCGCATTGACGTGCTGACGGATAATCTGCCCGAGGTGAAGGAAGCCCTGGAGTGGTTCCGCCCACAGACGCGGCGCGTCGCGCCTATTACGCTCGATGTGATGTGGGATCATTTCCTCTCGCGCCACTGGTCGCAGCTTTCGCCACAAATGGCGCTGCCGGAGTTCGTCGAGTACGCTCACGAGCAGGTGTCGCTGATTCTGCCCGATTCACCGCCGCGCTTCGTGAATCTGAACGAGTATCTGTGGTCAGAACGTTGGCTTGAGCGCTACCGCGAGATGGAATTTATTCAGCGCGTGCTTAACGGCATGGCGAGCCGACGTCCGAAACTGGACGCGCTGCGTGACTCCTGGCACGATTTAGACCAGCATTATGCGCAACTTGAGAAACAGTTCTGGCAGTTTTATCCGCAGATGATGGCACAGGCCAAAGCACGCGAGCTTTAACCCTGGCCTGTCAAACATTTGTCTATTAATAGGCAGAACGTTAAATATCGATTGCTGTAGCCTCTTTGAGTCATCGCGGATCACTCTCTATACTGGCCCGCGTTGCGTACTACTTACTTTCTATACTCAAAGGAGAACCCATGGTTCTGGTTACTCGTCAGGCACCTGACTTTACCGCTGCGGCAGTGCTCGGTAACGGCGAAATCGTTGAAAACTTTAACTTCAAACAGCACACCAACGGCAAAGCCACCGTGCTGTTCTTCTGGCCAATGGACTTCACCTTTGTCTGCCCGTCTGAACTGATCGCGTTCGATAAACGCTACGAAGAGTTCCAGAAACGCGGTGTAGAAGTGGTCGGTGTGTCCTTTGACTCCGAATTCGTTCACAACGCATGGCGTAACACCCCGGTCGATAAAGGCGGCATCGGTGCAGTGAAATACGTGATGGTTGCTGACATCAAACGCGAAATCCAGAAAGCCTACGGCATCGAGCACCCGGACGCGGGCGTGGCGCTGCGTGGTTCTTTCCTGATCGACGCCAACGGAGTTGTTCGCCACCAGGTCGTTAACGATCTGCCGCTGGGCCGTAACATCGACGAAATGCTGCGTATGGTTGACGCGCTGCAGTTCCACGAAGAGCACGGCGAAGTGTGCCCGGCGCAGTGGGAAAAAGGCAAAGAAGGTATGGCGGCGTCCCCGGACGGCGTAGCAAAATACCTGACCGAAAACGTCTCCAGCCTGTAATCGGCGGATGAAGAAAAGGCTCGCGCAGGCGAGCCTTTTTTGTCTTTAGCGCCGGGCTTCTCGCCAGATTCGCCACGCCACCATCAGTAATGCCCCCACGCCCACAATAAGCACCGCCCACACCGCGATGGCGACCCACAATTTCTGTTGTTCACCGGCGCTCACCGCCTGCAACCGCGCCTCACCGCCCAGTTTTACAGCCTCCAGCGGCTGCGCCCAGGGCAGCGTCTCGACATTTTTGCTCGCCGGGAGCGATTCAGGAATGAGCTGGTTCAGACTCAACGCCGCGTTTTCCGCCGCCTTATTTCCCCAGGCCAGCATATAGGGGCCTTTGCCCTGCGCGTTAAAAACCAGCACTTTTGCCTCACGCTCCCCGGTCACCCTCGGCAGCGTCTGCGGCAGATGGGCATCCACCGTGGTGATACGAATGGCCTCAACAACGTTTCCAGAGAGCGGGAACGCCTCCTGTGTTTGATCGTTAACGTTAAACAGCACGCTTTTCGCCAGTGGCCGCCACTCGCTTTTCTCATCGCTTCGCCAGGTGATATCAACCGGTAACACACCTTCATTCATCAGCATGATGGAAAGTGTGCTCAGCGGTTGTGGCCGATCCCATCGCCAGATGGCTTCAGTTGATGTGTTTTTAACGGCCGCCGCTGGCAGCTGAATACGCTCAGTAAGCGGCTCTTGTGGTTGCGCCACGGCCATTACGCTTTTTAACGCCGGCACAGGTGTTTGTGGGTCGAGAACCAGCAGCAAGTAGCGCCGACCATCAGGCGACAATGTCAGTTCGGCGGCCACGGTGTTCATCTTTAATCGATCGCCATCACGGGAAAGATCCATCAACGGCGCATTTTCCTGAACGCGCTGCCAGTGGCTAAGATCCCGGCTGGCGTAAACCGAAGCTTTACCCTGCCAGTTTGCGCTCGACGCCGCCCAATCCAGCCGCAACTGCGTCAGACGCAGCGAGGCTTCCCGGCTATCCGGTAAAGTCAGTAAATAGCTCTGGCCAACCGATTTTGCCTCATCGCCCTGAAGATTAATTTCCACGCCATTGGCGGCCTTCAGGCGGATCGTCTGCGGCGCGCTGGCATCCGTCGAGGCGAGCGGCGAGGCCGCTAAAGGAAACAGGCGCAGGGCGACCGAATCCGCTACGGCAGGTGGCGTTGGCTTCGTCATTAACGTAAAGGGAACACGCTCCCCCTGCTGATTAAATACCCGAACGTCCCGCAGATCGGGCCAGGCACTGTGCTGATAGACCTCTCGCGGTAACGCCACGCGATACCACGGGGATGACGAAGATATTTCCAGCGTCATTCCCGTGGCGTAGTCTCGCGGGGATTCCGCCGCTATAGCCGACAAGCTGCCCATCAGAAGCACGCTGCAAACAATCGCTTTTATCCGTTTCATTTTTGCTCTCCTGCTTTGGGTGGCAACGGCGAGAAATAGCCGACGATAAGTACCAGTATCGCCACACCAATAAACGCCACCGCACGCGCCAGACCACCGCCGCCTGCGCTGTCGACCAGCATCAGTTTGATAATCACCACACCTAATAGCACAGCGCCAGATAACCACATTTTCCGCGATACGCTGCGCGTTGCCCGAATCATGATAACCAGCGCGATAAACATCCAGAACAGCGCAAAGGTGGTCTGGACAAGGCGTGAATGCCAGAGCGCACTGAAGTCCCACGCAATATCGCCATACCACGCCAGCGCGCGCATCAGCATGCCATTCAGCCACCAGAAAGCCAGCCCGGCGAGCAGCAACGCACCGGATGCGCGCCACGCCGAGGGCAGATGGCACCGGACATAGCGCTCTGCAACGTAAAGCCCAAGCAGCGCAAAAGCCGCACCTTCTTCCAGAGGATTCATCAATGGCAGATAGAGCTGTCGGTAGACCACGCCGCTTTGTAAGTTGGTCACGACCAGCAAACCGAGCAGCAGGGCCGCCACCGGGGCAATCGCCACGCCGCTGTAAAGTTCCGGCCAGCGGCAGAAAGGCCACCAGTCCCGACGAAGCGCGGCATATACCAGCAAAATAGTTATGCCGCCCGCAGCCATCAGCAGACCGCTCTGCCACCCCTGCATGCCCCACGGCAGTGACTGCACAAACCACAATAGCTCTACGCCAAACGCCAGCATCAACATCCATAACAAGGCGAGATGCAGACCCTGCGAAAGACGTGCTGGCACTGCGCCGTCATCACGATAAAGCAGCGTGAACGCAGACGGCAGCGCAATCATCCACGCCAGATTATGCCAGCCTGCGGCGAAAATCTGCTGCTGATGAATTTGCTCGGACAGCATTAGCAGCATGGCAGGCCAGAGCAGCCACTGCGCAAAGCCGAGTTCTCCCCATGCCAGACGCTGGCGCATAAAACGCCAGACCCAGGCAGAGAGGGATATCAACGCGAGCAGGACAAATCCTGAGGTTGCGTCCTGGTTAGTAATGAGCTGCGCCGCCCCCGCGAGGGCAATCACCCAAAATGCGACGCCGCCGATTAACAGCGCCAGACTCAGACGCCGTATTTCTTCACGCCACAGCCAGGCGGCGGCGAGCCAGCAAAGGCTGAGCACGGCGAAAATCATCATGATGGAGAGCGGCGTTGTCTCGTCCGCCAGCGCCCAGATGCCGCTGCCCAGCGCCAGTATTAATAGCGCAGTGCCGCTGAAACTCATGCGCCGCTGCTGCTGTTGCATCCCCAGCCACAGTATACCCACGCCTTCCAGCGCCCAGGCCATCGCCGTCCAGCGCGCGGAAAGCGCCAGCGGAATGGCGAGCGTGGTGAATGCACCGCCCAGCGCAAGGGCGGCCAGCACCAGCGTACGTTCCGCAGACGGGAATCGTCGCAGCACCAGCCACGCCAGCGCCAGATAAAACGCACCGTAGCCCAGCGCGCTGATCGCCGGGCCATAAGTCATGTGCTGCGTCATGACGTACTGCATACCAAAGCCAATCAGCGGTGGCGCGAAGAGCAGCACGCCGTCAACCACACGTTTGCCCTTCTCCTGCGATCGCCAGGAGAACAGCACGCTCAGGATGCCGAAAATCAGGATATTGGCGATGAGAAATAGCTGACAGTTAAGCCAATATTCAGGGCGATAATCATTCATGCCCCACAAGCCACCCACCCCAAAGGTGAAAAGCAGCCCTAACAGATTCAGTTCGCGCCAGTGTTGCCGCGCGCTAATCGCCAGAATGCCAATAGACAGAAGCAGGTAGAATGAGAACAGCGCAACGTAGTTACCGCTTCCCGTAGAGAGGAGCACCGGTGCCAGGTAGCCGCCAAGGCTCGCCAGCATTGCCAGGCTCAGGGCATTTTGCAGCACCGCCAGACCAACACTTGCCGCGCAAATCAACACCAGCAGCGTAAAGGCCAGCGTCATCGGCAGCATTTGCCACAGGCGAAACGCACCAAAAACGGTGAGATAAAGCACGCCCGTCGCGCCACCTTGCAGGATCAATGCATAGACACGCTGCTTATGGCGCAATCGCCAGCCGATAGCCAACAGCACCACCGCGAAAAGCGCCGTCGCCACAAGACGCAGCTCCAGCGGGAACAGCGCGTGCTCAACCGTATAGCGCAACAGGAAAGAGAGCCCAAGGAACAGCAGCAGAATACCCAGCTTAGCCAGTGGGTTACCCTGCATAAACCAGCGGAGCAGCGAGGTGAAGACACCGCCAAATGCCGACGACGTCTCACGCACGGGCAGCGATACCGGTTCTTCTTTTTCAGTGGGCTGCCAGGGATTGACTGCCGCAGGTTGGGAAGGGGCGACGGGAATCACCGGTTCAACCACCGCGACAGGTTTTGGCTCTGGCGCATCAGCGACACCGCGTTGCTCCAGTGCCTCAAGCCGACGACGAAGCAGCGAAATCTCGTAGCGCATGGCGGAAGTACGATTAATGGCGACAATCGCCAGGATGGGCACCACCACCAGCGCGAAGAAAAGTACGATACAGCCAAGGATTACCAGCTCGTCCATGTTTCCACCTTTAGCCAGCACGAATAAACGCAGATTGACACAAAGTGTTGCATTTACGCCATTAATCTTTGCAAAGAGAAAGGATTTTAAGAAGAGAACAACAAAAACCGGATGGGGAGCCCCATCCGGTGAGTCAGAGTATCAGAACGCGAAGCAGGAACAGCCCAGCACGCCCCAGAATGCCTGTTCATCGGAGACAGGAATCGATGATTTACGTGCAATATCATGCTGATGGCCGTGTACGCCACAGCTACCACAGCACTGGTGCATCTGGACAATTGCGCCCATTTTCCCGGCAACTGGCGGTGCTGAGCGATAATGGCCCGGCACGTTCACCACCGGCGACCAGTCAGGCACCACCGGAATCGCAGGTGGTGCAAGCGGCGTGAAGTGACCGGCGGCATAAACCACCTTGCCATCCACGATGGTCATCACCGATTCAATGCCTTTAATCTCTTCTTCCGGCACGCTGAAGTAGTCTTTCGACAACACCACCAGGTCGGCAAGCTGATCTTTCTCGATACGCCCTTTTTTGCCCTGCTCGCTGGAGAACCAGGCGCTGCCTGCAGTCCACAGTTCCAGCGCCACATCGCGCGGCAGACGGTTTTCATCGTCATACATCGCCATACCGCCAACCGTACGGCCAGAAACCAGCCAGTAAAGCGCCGTCCACGGATTATAGCTCGCTACACGGGTAGCATCCGTACCCAGCCCGACGGGCACATCAGCAGCCAGCATTTTGGCCACCGGCGGCGTATGTTTCACCGCATCTTTACCATAGCGATCGATGAAGTATTCCCCCTGGAACGCCATACGGTGCTGTACCGCAATCCCGCCGCCCAACGCTTTAACACGTTCGATATTACGTTCAGTGATGGTTTCTGCGTGGTCAAAGAACCAGTGCAGACCGTTAAACGGAATATCGCGGTTCACTTTTTCGAACACATCCAGCATGCGGCTGATCGATTCGTCATACGTAGCGTGCAGACGGAACGGCCAGCGGTGTTCGACCAGATGGCGCACCACGCGCTCCAGCTCATCTTCCATCCCTTCCGGCAGATCCGGGCGTGGCTGGAGGAAATCTTCGAAGTCCGCCGCCGAGAAGACCAGCATCTCGCCCGCACCGTTGGCACGATAGAAATCGGTGCCCTGGCCCGGTTTGAGCATATCCGTCCAGCGTTCGAAATCTTCCAGTTCCTGTTTTGGCCGCTGGGTAAACAGGTTATAGGCGATACGAATCGTCATCTGCTCTTTTGCATGCAGTTGTTCGATAATTTCGTAATCTTCCGGGTAATTCTGGAAACCGCCGCCGGCGTCAATAGCGCTGGTCAGCCCAAGGCGGTTCAGTTCGCGCATAAACTGACGGGTGGAGTTCACCTGCATCTCCAGCGGCAGTTTCGGCCCTTTCGCCAGCGTCGAGTAGAGGATCATCGCATTCGGTTTGGCAATCAGCATCCCGGTCGGGTTGCCATTGTTATCACGAACGATTTCCCCCCCTGCCGGATTTGGCGTCTCTTTGGTGTAACCGACAGCTTTCAGCGCCGCGCGGTTGAGCAGCGCGCGATCGTAAAGATGCAGCACAAAAACGGGCGTATCCGGCGCAGCTTCGTTCAGCTCTTCAATGGTCGGCATGCGGCGTTCGGCAAACTGGAATTCGCTCCAGCCCCCCACCACGCGCACCCACTGCGGCGATGGCGTGCGATCGGCTTGATCTTTAAGCATTCTCAGCGCGTCGGCCAGCGAAGGTACGCCTTCCCAACGCAATTCCAGGTTGTAATTCAAACCGCCACGGATCAGGTGGAGGTGGGAATCGTTCAGGCCAGGGATCACCGTATGCCCTTTCAGATCAACAATCTGCGTGCCCTCGCCCGCGTAAGACATCATCTGATCGTTGCTGCCTGTAGCCAGAATTTTACCGTTGGCAATCGCCACCGCTTCCACCAGCGGATGCTGACGATCAAGCGTGTGAATTCGACCCTGATTCAGGATCAGTGTGGCTTTTTGTGACATGTCACTCTCCTCAAACCGGATCAGGCTTTCTTAAGCCATCCGGCGAATAGTCGGGTCACGATGGGCATCCAGAGCCAGACAACCAGCGCAACCACACAGGCATCGTTAATGAAATGAAGCAGCAAGGAGCCCTGCAGGGCGGGGAACAGCGCGCCGGTTATCCACGGCACCAGATTGGTGCTGGGAAAAATCACCAGCAGCGTGATGAGAAATTGTTTCCACTGTTTTGGCTGACGCACGTGCGGTGACGGTGGCGTAAACCAGAACGCCGCTTCGGTACGAACTTCCGTGTGGTCACCTTCGGCGAGCAACGGGGTGATTTCATCCACCAGTTGTTTGCGCGTTTCGGACTGCGTCCAGGCGTAGAGGTGCTCCAGGGTATCGAAGCGAATGATGATATTCCAGGCACCCTGCCCATCTGCCGGGCGAATCACGTTGGCCCCAAGATGGCCGGGATACTCTGCGGCAACGGGCATGATTTTGCCGAGCCAGGCTTCATACTGGTCCGCATCTTCCGGGCGTAGCGCATGCGTAATTACCAGCGTTACATGTTTTTGCGTCATGACGGTTTTCCTTGCTGTCGCATTTTACGGGGAGCGAATCGCCCCCCGTCGCCGTCATTACGCTTTACGTTCCGGCGCGCCGTGAACCAGGGTATAAGCATAATCCACGCCCATACCATAGGCGCCGCTGTGCTCACGAACCAGATCCATCACCGCGTCGTAAGTTTCTTTACGTGACCAGTCACGCTGGTACTCCAGCAGCACCTGTTGCCAGGTAACCGGCACAGCGCCCGCCTGAACCATACGATCGATGGAGCGTTCGTGCGCATCAACTGAAGTACCACCAGAGGTGTCAGTCACCACATAAACTTCAAAACCTTCTTCCAGCGCCATTAATGCCGGGAAGGTCAGACAAACCTCAGTCCACAGGGCAGAAATAATCAGCTTTTTACGTCCGGTGGCTTTTACCGCCTTCACGAAAGCTTCATCTTCCCAGGAGTTCATGGAGGTGCGTTCAATCGGTTTAATTTCCGGGTGAACAGCCAGCAATTCTGGCCAGATATAGCCACTGAAGCTTTTGGTTTCAACCGAGGTATAGATGGTTGGAACGTTAAAGATTTTCCCGGCTTTGGCCAGTGCTACGGTGTTATTTTTCAACGTCTGACGATCGATATTCGCTACACCGAAGGACATTTGCGGTTGATGGTCGATAAAAATGAGAGTGGAGTTAGATGGATCGATCAGTTCCCGAATAGACATAAAAACACCTTCTTAAGCAATGAGTTAAGTAGAAATTTTAGGACTAAATGACATGTGGATACTGAATGAGTTTTCAGGATGAGTATAGCGGGAAATTTTTAACGAGTTATTAAAGAAAATTTACGATACGATGATGATAAATATTATGTTATGAAATGAATGAGTTACCTTTATTTTTCATTTAACCTATTGATTATCGAAAATTAATCAGTGGAATTACTCGACATACCTTTGTTACAACTAATGAGATTTTTTTCCGGGTATCTTTAATATTATGCGAATAAATCTGGACGTTTTACTTATTCTTGACGCGATTGACCGACACGGGAGTTTCGCCGCTGCAGCCGAGTCGCTTTACAAAACGCCCGCCGCACTGAGCTATATGGTGCAAAAACTGGAAAGTGATCTGAATATCACATTGCTTGATCGTTCCGGACATCGGGCCAAATTTACTGATACCGGTCGAATGATGCTGGAAAAAGGGCGATTATTGCTCAATGCCGCGAAAGATCTGGAAAAACAGGCAATACAGGTGAATTCTGGTTGGGAAAAAGAGCTGTCCATCGCCCTTGATGACTCGTTCCCGTTTTCCGCATTGCTACCGCTTATTGAAGATTTTTACGCACAAAACAAGCAAACTCGTTTGAACTTCAGTCACCACACGCTGGCAGGATCGTGGGAAGAATTAACCCATAATGGTGCAGATATTATTCTGGGAGCGATCAACGATCCCCCCACCTCCGCGGCGTGGTCGTGGCAGATGCTCGGCATGCTGGATAACGCGTTCGTCATTGCTCCGTCGCATCCTCTGGCAGGCGAAGCGGAGCCCATTAGCACAGAAAGAATGATTAAGTTCCGTGCTGTGGTTATCAGCGACAGCGCCCAACACTGCCGTCCAATCAGCTCCAATTTGATTGATGAGCAGGCACAGATCCGGGTAGACGATTTTCACTCTAAAGTCACGCTGCTGCGCGCCGGATTAGGCTGCGGATTCCTGCCGCGCCATATTGCTCACCCCTGGATAGCATCCGGCGAGCTGGTAGAAAAATCGGTAGTCTCGTGTCGGCAAAAAGATGTGGCCTATATCGCCTGGCGCAACGGTCATGAAGGGCTCGCACAGCTTTGGTGGCGCGAGGCGGTGATTAACCATAATCTGACCGCCCCGCTTTACCCCTGATTTACTCGCCGGACCAGACCGTGGCCGATCGTGCAGGCAGCGTCAGGACGCCATCCTGATTTTCGCCGTTGCCTTCCCGCTGCATGAGCGTGTTAAAACTCAGCAGCGGCGTATCTTCCAGCACTACTTCACACGCCTCGCCGCGATTAATGGCAATCAGCACGCGTTCCCGTTTCAGAACACGGACAAAGACCACCACGTTATCTTCGGCGTACAGTACCTGGCAGCCACCGCGCCGCAAGGCTTCACTCTTTTTACGCAGCTTCGCCATCCGCTGATACAGCGCGAGCAGCTCGCCGTCCTGCTGGCTTTTATCCCACGGGAACGGCTTACGACACATCGGGTCGTTCGCACCGTCCACGCCGACTTCATCGCCGTAATAGATACACGGTACGCCAGGCCAGCTGAACAACCACACCACGCCCAGCCCTAAGCGGTCGACATCTTTGCCCAATAGCGTTTTGAAGCGTGCAGTATCGTGGCTATCAAGCTGATTAAACATCCGCAACTGCTGCTGATGCGACAGCCCCGCACGATACTCTTCCATCCACGCCATGCAGGTTTGCGCATCAATGTTTTGCGGATCGTAAGAGAGATCGGTATTGGCCAGAAACGCCCAAATCGGCAGCGTAAAGCCGCGGTAGTTCATCGCCGCATCTTCCGTATCGGCTTGTAACCACTGACGCGCATCACCAAAATGTTCCCCGAAAACATACGCTTCTGGGTGCGTTTCTTTCGCCGCCTGAGTCATTCCGGCCACGTGTTTCAAATTGTTATACGCACCGCCGCCTTCACCGAGCATGTGCACCACATCCAGCCGCCAGCCGTCCATGTTCCACGGCGCTTTCAGCCAGTGGCGTACAATACTCTCTTCTCCGCGGTAGATTTCGTTGACCAGCGATTCGGACTGATAATCGAGCTTCGGCAGGCTCGGATAACCTAACCAGTCCAGCGCACGGCCTTCTGGCGAGAAGCTGTACCAGTCGCGCCACGGCGACGACGCGTTATGGCATGCACCGCTGCTTGCGTTATTCTGCCGATCAAACCAGGCATGTGTATCGCCGCTGTGATTAAACACGCCGTCAAGAATCAGACGCATACCTTCGCGTTGGGTATTTTCGCGCAGGCGCAGCAGCGCCTCGTTACCACCAAACTGCGGATCCACTTCACGATAATCCTGGGTATCATATTTATGCACGCTTGGCGCGGTGAAAACCGGGTTCAGGTACAGCCCCGTCACGCCAAGTTTCTTCAGGTACGGCAGCTTTTCGCTGATACCGTTGAGATCACCGCCATAGAACGTAGAGCCGCCCGCATCCGCCGTAAGCGGCGCATCCCAGTCACGCAGAATGATGTCGTGTCCGGCGGCATGATGGTAATAGACCTTGTCCTGCTCGGCCGTACGCGTGTCGCTACGGGCAAAACGGTCAGGAAAGATTTGGTAGAAAATTTGATCGGCCACCCATTGCGGGCCGCTGTCAGGCACATCAACCGCAAATAGCTCAAGCTTTGCGGGCGGAATGCGGCTAAACCCTTTTGGCGCAAACCAAAGCTGACGATCTTGCCATAATAATTTAAAAGCATAGCGGCGGCGCGGTTGCCCGCTATCAAGCGGTATCTCACCACGCCAGGCCGTCACACCCGGAACAGGTGATTTGCTCAGGCGTTTCATCGGCAGGACGCACTCTTCATTGTCGATTTCCGCACGCATCGTAATGCGCTGCGGCAGGTCGTTTCCGCGCAACCACAAGGTCATCGACAAGCGATCGTCGTGCGACTTTATAAAGGGTGCGACAGGCAGATGCCAGGCGTTCAACATCGTTTAATTCCCCTCAGTTAACAATGCGCTCACCTTGCCACAAGCCCTTTCCGCCCTACTCCTCTTTTCGTCGTTTTTGAGGGGTGGAGATTAGGGGCGTAAAAAAGCCCGGCGACTGAAGCTAACCGGGCTTTCTGGTTTTACCTGATAGCGCTTCGCTTATCAGACTGACAAATTGCGCATATTAGCGACGGCTACGACGCGATTTAAACATCCAGCCAATCAGCAGTAGCACAATCCATGCAAACCCCACGTACAGGGAAATGCGCGTATCCGGGTGATAACCGATCAGGCCGATGATAAAGACCAGGAAAATCAGGCCAACGATGGTGGTGGTAACGCCGCCAGGTACTTTGAATTTCAGTGCTTTCACTTCTTCCGGCGACAGACGACGACGGAAGGCCACCTGCGAGAGCAGGATCATAATCCACACCCACACGGTGGCGAAGGTCGCCAGCGAGGCGATAACCAGGAAGACGTTTTCCGGCATGATGTAGTTCAGATACACCGCGAACAACAAGGCAACGGTCATCACCATGACGGTGACCCATGGAATGCCGCGTCGTGAGGTTTTAGCAAATACTTTCGGTGCGCTACCCTGTTCAGCCATACCGTGCAGCATACGCCCCACACCAAACACATCACTGTTAATCGCGGAAAGCGATGCGGTCAGCACCACAAAGTTCAGGATGCTGGCGGCAAAGGTGATGCCCATATGCTGGAAAGTCAGCACGAACGGGCTACCGTTGGTGCCTACCTGGTTCCACGGGTAGATGGACATAATCACAAATAACGTGCCCACGTAGAACACCAGAATTCGCATCGGTACCGAGTTGATAGCGCGTGGAATGGATTTTTCCGGATCCTTCGCTTCACCCGCGGTGATACCAATGATTTCGATACCGCCGTAGGCAAACATCACCATTTGCAGCGACATCACCATGCCGAGCCAGCCGTTGCTAAAGAAGCCACCGTTGCTCCAGAGGTTATGTATGCCCGTCGGTTGCCCGCCGTTGCCAATCCCCCAGATGATAATGCCGAAACCGGCGGCGATCATGATGATAATGGTGGCGACTTTGAAGAAGGAGAACCAGAACTCCAGCTCACCAAAGACCTTCACGCTCATCAGGTTAATGGCGCAAATAATCATCACCACGCTCAACACCCAAATCCAGTGCGGCACATCGGGGAACCAGACACCCATGTAGATGCCGAACGCGGTCACGTCGGCGATAGCGACAATCAGGATTTCAAAGCAGTATGTCCAGCCGGTGATATAGCCTGCCAGCGGGCCGAGGTTTTCCTGCGCATAGCGCGAGAAGGAACTGGCTGCCGGGTTGTGCACCGACATTTCGCCCAGCGCGCGCATGATGATATACGCCGCCACGCCACCGATAATATAGGCCAGCAGCACGCTCGGCCCGGCCATCTTGATTGCGTCAGCGGAACCATAAAACAGCCCGGTTCCAATTGCTGATCCTAGCGCCATGAAGCGAATGTGCCGGGTACTGAGCCCGCGCTTCAGCTTGTTGTTTTCCATCGTTTCCAGTGCCATTTCTTACCAAAAAACAAAAAACCACGGGACGCGAAGTCCCGTGGTTGAACATGTTGTTATCGCGCGAAAATTAATGCGCGTTAGACGTTACCTGTCGGCCTGCGGCACGGTCCCAGATAATCGCCAGAACCGCCATTATCACCGTCGGCAGCAGCCAGGCCAGGCCTTGCTCCGCCATCGGCAGACGCGCCGTCCAGCCAGGCAGCACATCAGCGAAGGCCGATGCTTTGATGCCGTCAAGGATACCAAACATCAGGCTGATAAACATCGCTGGTGCAATTACGCGAGTCGAATTATGCCACCAACCGCGGGTAAAGCTTAATACAACCAGTGCGATACAGGGCGGATAGATCATCGTCAGCACCGGAATGGAGATCTGAATCAGATGGCTCAGCCCCAGGTTGGAGACCGCCATCGAGAAGATACCCAGAATAAACACCAGCGAGCGATAAGAGAGCGGCAGATACTGCGCGAAAAATTCCGCGCACGCACAGGTCAGGCCAACAGCGGTAACCAGACAGGCGATAAAGATCAGCGCCGCCAGCAGGAAGCTACCCGCTCCGCCGAAGGTATGCTGCACATAAGCATGCAGAATCGCCGCGCCGTTTGCGCTCTTATCAACCAGCAGCGCGCTATCGGAGCCCAGGCGGAACAACGCCAGGTACAGCAGCGTCAGGCCAACGCCGGCCATCAGGCCAGCCCAAATGGTATAGCGAGTCAGCAAGCGAGCCTCGGTCACGCCGCGGGAGCGGGCCGCGTTCACGATTACGATCCCAAATACCATCGCGCCAAGAGTATCCATAGTCAGATAACCATTCACGAAACCATTAGAAAACGGTGCCGTTTGATACGCTTCAAGGGCATGACTGATAGGGCCGGCCGGCCAGATAACCGCCGCCACGGAAAGCACCAGCAGCGCCAGAATTTTCATTGGTGCCAGGAAGTTGCCGACGGTATCGAGCAGTTTGCCCGGATAGAGGGAAACCAGAATGACCAGCGCAAAATAGACCAGGCTGTAGATAAACAGCGGCATCGCACCATCACCCGTCAGCGGGGCAATACCGATTTCAAAGGAGACAGTCGCGGTACGCGGCGTCGCAAAGAGCGGGCCAACAGCGAGATAACAAACGGTTGCCAGCAGAACACCTGCGACTTTACCGATTGGCGTACTGAGGCTATCAACACCACCGCCGACCTTTGCCAGCGCGACAACGGTCAACACAGGCAGACCGACTGCGGTAATTAAAAAGCCGAGCGCGGCGATCCAGACGTTCGGGCCCGCCTGTAAACCAACCATTGGAGGGAAAATAATGTTGCCAGCGCCGACAAACAACGCAAAGGTCATAAAGCCCAGAGCGATGATATCGCGTGTTTTTAACTGATGGGTCATATGTAACTACTGCCTGTGGATGTGGTGTTGTACAAATAAAAAACTTTGCGCTCGCTCCAACGGAATCTTTCAGAGGAAACAAGCAACAAACTCAGCGGGATATGCTCCCTTCGTAGCGTGAGGAAGAATAGTTTTTTGATTTGCTACGTAAATACAGTCTGATTCCTACTGCATTAGGCGCAATTTAAACGCTTATAACGTTTTAAAGCAATATGGGATCGCAAAACCAGACGATTATACTAATACTAAATACAAACCTGGAACGATTAACCAGATATAGGAAAAACACATGGCTGATCATGCGAACAAAAAAGCGCCAGTTGTTCATAAAATATCCGATGGGAAATTGACTGCAAAGCAAACAGACCAGCCGAAGCTGGTCTGTGGAAACTCATCGTGACAAGTGCTTAATCTGGCGCTTTATGTGGCAATTAAACGTTCCGGCAGCAGGAAACTAAAGCGTGTTCCTTTTCCTGGCTGGCTTTCAACATCCAGGCGGCTATCATGATGATTTAACGCATGTTTCACAATCGCCAGGCCTAAGCCGCTGCCGCCAGTTTGCCGGGAGCGCGCTTTATCCACCCGGTAAAAACGCTCGGTTAAACGGGGAAGATGTTCCGCCGCAATGCCAGGCCCGTTGTCCTCGACGCTAAACAGCGCACCGTGCGGCGCATGCTGCCAGCGCACGGTGATTTTCGTGCCGGCGGGCGTATGGTTCACCGCGTTATAAACCAGGTTTGACACCGCACTGCGCAGTTGATCTTCATTGCCCAGCACCTTCAATGCCTCATCAATTTCAAAATGGAGTTCATGCTGGCCCTGGCTTAGCGTTTGCGCTTCCCGCTCAACCACCCGCAGCATCATCGGTACATCCACTTTTTCATTGAGGGTAAGGGTCGGCGCGGCTTCAATTTTCGATAGCGTCAGTAATTGCTTCACCAGCCCTTCCATACGCTGCGTCTGTTCACGCATCGTATGCAGGGCTTTTTCACGCGTCGCGCCTTCCAGTACCTGCTCCTGAAGCATCTCAAGATAGCCCTGCAAAACCGTCAATGGCGTACGCAGTTCATGACTGACGTTGGCAAAGAAGTTGCGCCGTGCGCCTTCCAGCTGGTGCATTTGGGTGACGTCGCGCGCCACCATCAGCAGCTGCCGGTCGGTATAAGGCATGATACGGATTTCCAGATGACGCCCATTATTGAGCACCAGATGCAGCGGTTTAAGAAACTCGCGTTGCTTAAGATGCTGCGTAAATTCCGGATAACGCAACAGGTTAAGAATATTTTGCCCGCTATCGTCCGGCCAGCGCAGACCAAGCAGTTGTTGCGCCAGGCCGTTACACCAGAAGATTGCGCCCTCTTCTGTGGTCAACACCACCGCATCGGGCAGTGATTCTGCGCCGCTACGAAAGCGTTTAATCAGATTACCCAGTTCACGGCGGCGTTTTTTATTACGCAACTGCATCTGGTTCAGACCGTAGAGCAGCGGTTCCCAGCTACCGCGCCCCGGCGGCGGCGTCATGCTGCGATCGACCCATAACCACCAGGAAAGACGCAGAAGATTCCAGAAATGCCAAATCAACAGCCCGGTCACTGCCGCCAGCAGAAACCAGGGAAGATGGCCAATAATAAGCCCTAATATCAGGGCCGGGAGACAACACAAGAAAAGCTCAAAGGCGAGTCTTTTCCATGACAGCCGTTCCAGCACGCGTCACACTCCTGTCAACATTCAGAAACGAGCCGAAAAACGGTAGCCCGTGCCGCGAACGGTTTGCACCATACGATCGTGGCCGCTCTGTTCCAGCGCTTTGCGCAGGCGGCGAATATGCACATCCACCGTGCGATCTTCCACATAGACGTTGGTGCCCCAGACATGGTTCAACAATTGCTCACGGCTGTAGACGCGTTCAGGGTGCGTCATAAAGAAGTGCAGCAGTTTGAATTCGGTTGGCCCCATATCGAGCGGATTTTCGCCGGTCATAACGCGATGCGAGGTAGGATCAAGGCTTAGGCCCTGCATCTCAATCACCTCCTCCACCGCCATCGGAGAGATACGCCGCATCACCGCTTTGATCCGCGCCACCAGCTCTTTCGGGGAAAAGGGTTTGGTAATGTAGTCATCCGCGCCGGTTTCCAGACCGCGTACGCGATCCTCTTCTTCACCGCGCGCCGTCAGCATCATGACCGGGATATCGCGGGTCAGCGCTTCACGCTTGAGATGTTTGATAAACTGTAGCCCTGAGCCGCCCGGTAGCATCCAGTCGAGCAAAATCAGATCGGGCCAGGGTTCATTGAGCTGATTCACCGCACTGTCATAATCTTCCGCCTCAATCGGCTGGAAACCGTTTTGCTCCAGCACGAAACAGACCATTTCGCGGATGGGTGCTTCATCTTCAACGACCAGAATGCGTCTCGCCATTTTATGCCCTGTTTTTTTAGCCATCAGTATACATTCGGCGTCATTATGCGTCAGATTTATGACAGTTTTATGAAAAACATGACCGTAAAATGATGGCGCTTTACGAAATATGACACTCGCGGAATACACCCGTCGATCCTGCGGTCGGGGAATGTATAATCCCGGCTATGCTTTTTTCCCACAGGGACGACGATGCGAATTCTTCACACTTCAGACTGGCACTTAGGCCAGAATTTTTACAGTAAAAGCCGTGCCGCAGAACACGATGCGTTTCTGAACTGGCTGCTGGAGACCGCGCAACGCGAACAGGTAGACGCCATTATTGTGGCGGGCGATATCTTTGATACCGGCTCGCCGCCAAGCTATGCGCGCGAACTCTACAACCGCTTTGTGGTAAATCTGCAACAAACCGGCTGTCATCTGGTGGTGCTTGCCGGAAATCATGATTCCGTCGCCACGCTGAATGAATCCCGCGATATTTTGTCGTTTCTCAATACCACGGTGATCGCCAGCGCCGGGCATGAACCTTTTATTCTCAACCGCCGCGACGGCACGCCTGGCGCTGTTTTCTGTCCGGTGCCATTTTTGCGTCCGCGCGATATCGTCGTCAGCCAGGCCGGGCTTTCCGGTGCGGAAAAACAGCAGCATTTACTGGAAACCATTACTGACTACTATCAGAAACAATATCAGCAGGCCTGCGCACTGCGTGGCGATCGCCCGCTGCCGATAATCGCCAGCGGTCACCTGACCACCGTGGGTGCCAGCAAAAGCGATGCCGTGCGTGATATTTATATTGGCACACTGGATGCGTTTCCGGCGCAAAACTTCCCGCCTGCCGATTACATCGCGCTGGGGCATATTCACCGCGCGCAGAAAATCGGCGGCAGCGAACATATTCGCTACTGCGGCTCACCTATCCCGCTCAGCTTTGATGAAACGGGGAAAAGCAAAAGCGTCAATCAGGTGACCTTTGTCGAGGGTAAACTTCAGGACGTGACGCCACTCGACGTGCCCGCTACGCAACCGCTGGCGGTCATTAAGGGCGACTTTGACAGCATCAGCAGCCAGTTGGCACAGTATCGCGATGCCCCGTCAGAGCCCCCGGTCTGGCTGGATATTGAAATCACCAGCGATGAGTATCTGCATGATATTCAGCGTAAAATCCAGGTCATTACCGATGATTTGCCCGTTGATGTGTTGCTGGTTCGCCGCAGTCGCGAACAGCGTCAGCGCATTCTGGACAACAGCCTGCGTGAAACCCTAAGCGAACTGGAAGTTGAAGAGGTTTTCCAGCGTCGTCTGGCGCTGGAAACGCTAGAAGAATCCCGGCAGGCGCGCCTGAAAGCGCTGTTTGATCTCACCGTTCACTCGCTTGATGAGGAGCCGCAGCCATGAAAATCCTCAGCCTGCGCCTGAAGAATCTCAACTCACTGAAGGGCGAGTGGAAAATCGATTTCACCGCCGAACCGTTTGCCAGCAACGGTCTGTTCGCCATCACCGGCCCCACAGGCGCGGGAAAAACCACTCTGCTGGACGCCATTTGCCTCGCGCTGTATCACGAAACGCCGCGCCTCAACACGGTGTCGCAATCACAAAACGATCTGATGACCCGCGACACCGCTGAATGTCTGGCGGAAGTTGAGTTTGAAGTGCAGGGCGTGGCCTATCGCGCGTTCTGGAGCCAGAACCGCGCGCGCAATCAGCCGGATGGCAACCTGCAGGCACCGCGCGTTGAACTGGCGCGCCGCGATGACGGCAAAATTCTGGCCGATAAAGTCAAAGATAAGCTCGAGCTTATCGCGTCGTTGAGCGGGCTGGATTACGGTCGCTTTACCCGGTCGATGTTGCTGTCACAGGGGCAGTTCGCCGCGTTCCTTAATGCACGTCCCAAAGAACGCGCCGAGCTGCTGGAAGAACTCACCGGCACGGAAATTTATGGGCGAATTTCGGCGCAAGTTTTTGAAAAACATAAACAGGCACGCACCGAGCTGGAGAAACTCCAGGCGCAATCCTCCGGGATGGTGCTGCTGAGTGAAGAGCAGCAACAGTCACTACAGGGAAGTTTGCAGGCGCTTACTCTCGAAGAGAAAGCCGCACTGGAGCAGCAGACGATCGCACAACATCAGCAACAGTGGTTGCTGCGTCAGAATGAACTGACGCGCGAAACGCATACCGCCCGAGAAGCGCTTGCCGCCGCAGAGCAGGCTCTGGCGACAGCGCAACCCCAGCTGGAAACGCTCAGCCGTGCCCAACCGGCGGAACTTCTGCGCCCACGCTGGACACATCTTCAGGAACAAGCCGCAACCCTCGCCAGAACCCAGCAGCAGACGCTGCAAGTAAATGCTCGCTTACATGAAGCAACCACCCGCCGTAACCGCATCCGCGCCACGGCTATCGAACAGATGCGCGGGTTGCAGCAGACGCAAACTCAGCTAAACCAATGGCTTGAGGAGAACAAGCGTTTTGCACACTGGGGCAGCGAACTCACCGGCTGGCGCGCGGCATTTGTTTTACAGGCGCGAGAAAGCGCACAGTTGCAGAACAACCAGCAGCGCCTGAGTACCCTGGAAAAACAGCTTGCCCAGTTACCGGCCTCCACGCTTACGCTAAATCTTGCCGAAGCCAGCGACGCCATTAACGCGCACAGCGCTGCCCGCCCGCTGCGCCAGCAGCTCACTACGTTGCATGCACGTTTTCTTCCGCTGCAAAAACGGCGTCAACAGTTGGCTGAAGCGCAGGATAATCGCCGCCAGCAACTGGAAAAACTGACCGCAGAGCTGACCGATCGCCGCCAGCGCTATAAAGTGCAAAACCAGCAACTGAGCGATGTGCGTGCATTATGCGAGATGGAAGCGACGATTGTGCGTCTGGAAGCCGAACGCGCCAGGCTGCAACCCGGTTGCGCCTGCCCATTGTGCGGTGCCACCGAACATCCGGCGATTGCGCAATACCAGGCGCTGACGCCCGGTGTCAATCAGGCGCGTCGCGATGAACTGGAGCGCGACGTCAAACGTCTGGCAGAAGAAGGTGCAACCCTGCGCGGCCAGCAGGATGCCCTGCAAAAACAACAGCAGGTTGAAGAAAGCGAGCTGGAGTCTCTTTCTCAGCAGGAGCAAGCACTTACATCACAATGGCAGGACGTAACGGCCGCGTTAGGCGTGACGCTTCGCGCTGAGGAAGCGATTAGCGAGTGGCTTGGCACACAGGAAGAGTACGAACAGCAGCTTTATCAGCACAGTCAACGGCTGAATTTACAGCAGCAGATAACCGACCTTCAGCAGCAGATTACGCTGGCGCAGAACGAACTCAGCCAGCGCCGCGAAGCGTTGCAGGCTCAACTGACGACGCTTTCGCTCACAGCACCACTTTCCGGCGAAGAGAACGTCTGGCTGGCGGCGCGCGAAGAGGAAAGCCGGCTCTGGCAAAGCCAGCAGACGCAGCACGGTGAAACGCAGCAAAAACTCGCTCAGCTTCAGCCGTTGCTGGATACGCTGCCTGTGTGTGAAATCGAAGAGTCAACACCCGTGTCGCTGGAGGGATGGCAGCAGATCCACAACGATTGCATCTCGCTCGCCAGCCAGTGGCAAACCTTGTCGCAGCAGGAAGCACTGGAAAAAGCGCGCCTGCAACAGGCCGAGCGCGAATTTGATCAGGCACTGGCGGAATCACCGTTCAGCGATCGCGCGGCGTTTCAGGCGGCGTTGCTGGAACTGCCTGAGCGTGAGCGTCTGGAGCAACTGAAAGTGTCGCTTGAGAGCAAGCTTCAGCAGTGCCGCACGCTGGATACGCAGGCGCAAAATGCCCTGCAACGTCATCTGGCTCAACGCCCAACGACGCTCAGCGATGATACCGCGCTTGAGCAGGTACAAACTCATCTATCGCACCTGTCCCAACAATTACGCGAGAACAGCGCTCGTCAGGGCGAGCTTCGCCAGCAAGTGAAACAGGATGAAGAGAACCGCCGCCAGCAACAAAACCTGCTGCTGGAGATTGAAAAAGCCAGCGCGCAGGTAGAAGACTGGGCGCACCTGAACGCGCTGATTGGCTCCAGAGAGGGCGATAAATTCCGTAAATTCGCCCAGGGGCTGACGCTGGATAATCTGGTGTGGCTGGCGAATGACCAGCTTAGCCGCCTGCACGGGCGCTATCTGTTGCAACGTAAAGCCAGTGAAGCGCTGGAACTGGAAGTGGTCGACACCTGGCAGGCAGACGCGGTGCGCGACACGCGAACCCTCTCCGGCGGCGAAAGTTTCCTCGTCAGCCTGGCGCTGGCGCTGGCGCTTTCTGACCTGGTGAGCCACAAAACGCGTATCGATTCGCTGTTTCTTGACGAGGGGTTTGGCACGCTGGACAGCGAAACCCTCGACACGGCGCTGGACGCGCTGGACGCGCTCAACGCCAGCGGCAAAATCATTGGCGTGATTAGCCACGTAGAGGCGATGAAAGAGCGCATTCCGGTGCAGATAAAAGTGAAGAAAATTAACGGGCTGGGGTATAGCAGACTGGATAAGGTGTTTGCGGTGGAGTGAGGGGGATATGTGCGCGCTGATGCCCTCACCCCGGCCCTCTCCCACAGGGAGAGGGAGAAAACCGCCCCCACTTAAACTCTGGCACCATCGGTTCCCTCTCCCTTGAGGGAGAGGGTTAGGGTGAGGGGGAAAATGCGCGCACCGATGCCCTCACCCCGCCCCTCTCCCACAGGGAGAGGGAGAAAACCGCACCCACTTAAACTCTGGCACGGTCGGTCCCCTCTCCCTCGAGGGAGAGGGTTAGGGTGAGGGGGGGAAATGTGTGCACCGATGCCCTCACCCCGGCCCTCTCCCACAGGGAGAGGGAGAAAACCGCACCTACATAAACTCTGGCACAATCGGTTCCCTCTCCCTCGAGGGAGAGGGTTAGGGTGAGGGGGGGAAATGTGCGCACCGATGCCCTCACCCCGGCCCTCTCCCACAGGGTGAGGGAGAAAACCTCACCCACTTAAACTCTGGCACCATCGGTTCCCTCTCCCTCGAGGGAGAGGGTTAGGGTGAGGGGGAAATGCGCGCACAATTCCCCCCTACAACGGCCACAACCACGCCGCGCCGCGCACGCCGCTGGAATCACCGTGCACCGCTTTACGAATCGGCGTTTCACATTCACCGCCAAACACCCATGGTTTCACTAATTCCGGCACCGTTTTGTACAAACGGTCAACGTTGCTCATCCCGCCACCCAGCACAATCACATCCGGATCGAGAATATTCACCACGTTCGCCAGCGATTTCGCCAGGCGCTGCTCATAACGACTAAACGCCTGTTCCGCCAGCACATCGCCCTCTTCTACAAGCAGCATGATCTCGCGTCCTTTCAGCGCTTTTCCACTCAGCCGATGATAATCGGTCGCAAAGCCGGTACCGGAAATAAAGGTCTCAATACAGCCCTGCTTTCCGCAATAGCACGGCACTTCAGCGCGATAGCGCAGCTCGTCGTCGTCCATCCACGGTAGCGAATTATGCCCCCACTCGCCCGCCGTGCCGTTACCGCCAATGTGCGAGCGCCCGTTAATCGCCACGCCTGCGCCGCAGCCGGTACCAATAATCACCGCAAACACCGTTTGTGCCCCCGCCGCCGCGCCGTCAATCGCTTCGGACACCGCCAGGCAGTTAGCATCGTTGGCCAGGCGCACTTCCCGGCTCAGACGCTCGCTGAGATCATTATCAAACGGCTGCCCGTTCAGCCACGTGGAGTTCGCGTTTTTCACCACCCCGGTGTAGGGCGAAATCGAGCCGGGAATACCTATCCCCACCGTGCCGATTTGCCCGGTCGCCTCTTCCGCCATTTCCACCAAATGAGCAATGTTTTCAATCGTTTCCCGATAGTCACGCGGCGTGGGTAAGCGATGCCTGAACAGCTGCTCTCCCTTGTCGCTTAGCGCAATGACTTCCGTTTTTGTACCGCCCAGATCAATCCCAATACGCACAGAACGCTCCTTCTGAAATTCCCCGATTAACAATGCAAGCATAGAGACAATTCGTTATCATGCCCGCTGAATTTAACGATAAAGCCGTGGGAAATATCATGCTGTGGTTCAAAAATTTAATGGTTTATCGTCTCAGCCGCGACATTTCTTTGCGCGCCGAAGAGATGGAAAAACAGCTCGCTGAATGGACTTTCACCCCGTGCGGAAGCCAGGACATGGCGAAAACCGGTTGGGTTCCGCCGATGGGATCGTCGCAAAGCGATGCGTTGACCCACACGGCCAACGGCCAGATTATTATTTGCGCCCGTAAAGAAGAGAAGATCCTGCCGTCTCCGGTGGTGAAACAGGCGCTGGAAGCGAAGATCCACAAGCTGGAAGCCGATCAGGGCCGTAAGCTGAAAAAAACCGAGAAAGATTCGCTAAAAGACGAAGTGCTGCACTCTCTGCTGCCTCGTGCCTTTAGCCGTTTTAGCCAGACGATGATGTGGATCGACACCGTGAACGGTCTGATTATGGTCGACTGCGCCAGCGCGAAAAAAGCGGAAGACACCCTTGCCCTGCTGCGTAAAAGCCTGGGTTCACTGCCGGTTGTCCCGCTGACGATGGAAAACCCGATCGAACTGACGCTGACCGAATGGGTACGTTCCGGCTCGGCGGCGCAAAGCTTCCAGATCCTCGACGAAGCTGAGCTGAAAGCTATCCTCGAAGATGGCGGCGTGATCCGCGCGAAGAAACAGGATCTGGTCTGCGATGAGATCGCGGTACATATCGAAGCCGGTAAGCTGGTGACCAAACTGGCGCTCGACTGGCAGCAACGTATTCAGTTCGTGATGTGCGACGACGGTTCAATTAAACGTTTGAAGTTCAGCGATGAACTGCGTGACCAGAACGAAGATATCGACAGAGAAGACTACGCCGCGCGTTTTGACGCTGATTTTATCCTGATGACCGGGGAACTGGCTGCTCTGATTAAGAGCCTGGTGGAAGGGTTAGGCGGGGAAGCACAGCGTTAAGGCTTCATATCTCCTTCCTGCCGCAGCAGGAAGGAGACACACTTACAGATAACGACAAAGGTAAGACGTCGGTTCCGCCACTTCCAGATGGAACTCGCTGTTGCCGGGCACGTTGAACACTTCACCAGCTGTATACACTTGCCACTCGGTTGCACCAGGTAGCAACACATTCAGCGCACCACTGACTACCGTCATCTCTTCCGGCTGCGCGGTGCCGAAGGTGTACTCGCCTTCCGCCATCACGCCGACGCTCGCGCGCCCGGTGCTGCTGCTGGTAAAACCAATGGATTTCACTTTTCCGTCGAAGTATTCATTGCTTTGAAGCATAAACAGGCCCTTATTGTCTTGTGTTTAATGACTCAATATAGGGTTGCGAACAGAAGCCTGTCACGCGAAATCAGAGTGTTAAACCAATAATTCTGCCGCCAGCCTGGCGACCAGCACATTTGACAGTAAAACAGGGACATCCAGCGCTTTTTGTAACAAATCACGGTGATGCTGATGGAAGCCTAAACAGTCAAGCACCAATACATCTGCGCCCTGCTCGATAAGTTTTCCCCCGGCGGTCACCAGTTCAAGATCGGTGCCGTGAATCGGGTTTGCCAGTTCGTAGTAGGGTTCAGAGGGCAGAATCTGCCACTTCTCCTGTTGCGCGCGAAGGATCTCCTTAATGGGAACAATCACGCCAACCTGATGACCTTCTACAATGGACGCCACTAACGGTGGAATAATCCGCTGAGGCTCGATGAGCATCGCGTTGCGCGCAACAAGATGCTCCAGCTTAAACGTATTCATCAGTAAAATGACGTCATACTGCTGATTATCCAGTACCTCAATAATGGCTTGCAGGTCACGCTCAATCTTCGAACGTGAGACTTCCACCAGTTGATTATCGTTAAGCAACGCCAGGATAGTCTCCTCTCCCGGTTGCGCCCCATACTCCTTCATAACCTCCTCACGACTCAGATTCCCTAACAAACTCTTATGGGTAATCTGATCTTCCCTGATGTGCTCAGTGAGTAGTGGCAATACTTCTTTGACGGGTACAACCCCTACCGTCAGAATCGCCAACGTCGTATTCATGTTATGTACCTTCTTTACAACCACTGCCTGCACACGGCTCTTTTAACCACTTAGCCACCTGGATGGATGAAAAAACACCGTTCAGAAGCGTAGCAGTTCATTTATCAGGCGGAATGTAAAGGTTCCGGACGATTCCGGCACGCTCCTGATATAACTTAACTTTAACCTTTTAATAACAGTTGCGATAAGTAAAAAGTGTGATTAAGGCCCGAAATAACCACTTTATTACCAGGGCCTTATTGAGAGGAATTAGCTTTTGGAAGGATCTTCATAGCGCTGCTTGGCATCAAGCGCGTCCTGCATCGTCGTGTGTTCACTGATCAGTGTATTCGGTTCGGGGTGATCGGCCCGCAACTGATACCAGGTGACGGTTTTATCCGTTGCACCTTTTTCTACCGTTTCGATTCGCGCTTCACGTGGATAGGGGGGCTTGGTCGGCATTGCTCTTCCTTATGTTGACTGTCAGAACATTAAGTATAGGCAATGCCAGAATCAGGAGGCGCGCGCCAGGCGCAGTTCGGTCAGAATTTGCTCAACCACGTCATCCGGGCAGGCTGAGGCATCGACAATGTGATGGGCCGTCTGGCGATAAAGCGCATCGCGTTGCGCCAGAATATCTGCCACTTCTTCGCTAATGGGTTTGCCTGTTAATGTTGGACGCTGGGACGCTTCCGGGAATGCTTCAAGGCGGCCCGCCAGGACGGAGACTGGCGCATTAAGGTATATGACCACGCCGTTTTTACGCATGAAATCACGATTCACTTCCGCCAGCACAATCCCCCCGCCGGTGGCCACGACCGTACCCGGTTGGGTGACGGATTGCAGCGTTTGCGTCTCGCGGGCACGAAATCCCGCCCAGCCTTCGCGCACCACAATATCGGCGACCGTCATGCCGGCCCGCTGTTGCAGCACCTGATCGGTATCCACAAAATGAAAATCACAGGCATGGGTAAGCCGTTGACCTATAGTTGTTTTTCCACAACCACGCGCGCCAATCAAAAAAATAGGCTGAGTCATGACCTGGCGTTCTCCCTGGAACGGTGAAGATGCGGGACGCATATCTGAATTAAGAATGATATCACCAAACTAGTACACAAGTAAGTGTAAATGTAGAGTTACAGCACTATCCAGGCTTTGCCAAACTGGCGCAAATTAGCCTGAAAACAGCACGCACAAAGGCGTAAAGAAAAAGTGTCACTTATTGTTTAGATAAATGTACACGAAAGCAGGCTTCGTTGACAAGCCAGCAGACGATGCAAACGGTAACACATTTTTGTGACGAAATTCACGTTAAGGACGTTTTGCCGTCAGCAGCCATTTATCGAGTTCCGCGGCAAACTGCTGCCTGTCGCGCTGGCTCAACGTGCCCGGCCCGCCGGTTTGCACGCCGCTTGCCCGCAGGGTGTCCATGAAATCACGCATGGTTAAACGCTCGCGAATCGTCGCATTGCTGTAACGCTCACCGCGTGGATTTAACGCTGCCGCGCCCTTCTCCAGCACTTCAGCCGCCAGCGGAATATCAGCCGTAATCACCAGGTCGCCCGGCTCACACAAACGCACAATTTCGTTATCCGCGACGTCAAAACCTTTTGGCACAACCATCGCCCGAATAAAGCGTGAGGGAGGCACGCGCAGATACTGATTCGCCACCAGTGTCACCTGTGTTTGGGTACGCTCCGCCGCACGAAACAGCACCTCTTTGATAACGTTCGGACAGGCGTCCGCATCAACCCAAATTGTCATGACCTCTCCTGATTTTGCAAAACGGTACGCAATGATGACACGCCCGGCGCGTGCTGTCGCGTAATGTTCGGGTTACTCGTCGCGACAAATCGCCTATAAAGGTACACTAATAAAAAAACACACAATGGGAGACATCATGGACAAGAAGATTGGCTTCATCGGCTGCGGGAATATGGGTAAAGCAATTCTTGGCGGCCTGATTGCCAGCGGTCAGGTGCTGCCGGGCCAGATTTGGGTCTATACCCCATCGCCGGATAAAGTGGCCGCCCTGCACGATCAGTTCGGTATTAACGCAGCTGAAAGCGCACAGGAAGTCGCCCAGGTGGCGGACATCGTCTTCGGTGCCGTGAAGCCAGGCATCATGATCAAAGTACTGAGCGAAGTCGCATCCAGTTTTAATAAAGATTCTTTGGTGGTCTCAATTGCCGCAGGCATCACCCTGGATCAACTGGCTCGCGCGCTCGGCCACGATCGGAAAATCGTCCGCGCGATGCCCAACACACCGTCGCTGGTCAATGCAGGCATGACCTCCGTTACGCCAAATGCGCTAGTTACGCCGGAAGATACCGCCGATGTACTGAACATTTTCCGCTGTTTTGGCGAAGCCGAGATTATCGCCGAACAGATGATTCATCCGGTCGTTGGCGTCAGCGGTTCCGCACCGGCGTATGTGTTCATGTTTATCGAAGCGATGGCTGATGCGGCCGTTGTGGGGGGGATGCCGCGCGCGCAGGCCTATAAATTTGCCGCACAGGCGGTAATGGGTTCCGCGAAAATGGTGCTGGAAACGGGTAAACATCCGGGTGAGCTAAAAGATATGGTCTGCTCGCCGGGCGGCACGACTATCGAAGCCGTTCGCGTACTGGAAGAGAAAGGATTCCGTTCAGCCGTCATCGAAGCCATGGCAGCCTGCATGGATAAATCAGAGAAAATGAGTAAAGCCTGATTCTCTAAATAAAAATGCCCGGCTAAAAAAGGCCGGGCGTTTCAGATTGCTGCCAACGTGCGCTTTATTCTTGCCGGATGCGGCGCAAACGCCTTATCCGGCCTACAAAACATTGCGAATGCAATATTTAGCAGACACCTTGTAGGCCTGATAAGCGTAGCGCATCAGGCAATGTTGCATTTCTCATCAGACACAAACGCCCGGTAAAATTCTACCGGGCGTTTTTCTTGCCATAAAAGAGATTGCGTTAAGCGGATTTTTTCAGGCAGGCGCTCATAAATTTCTTACGGTCGTCGCCTTTTAATGACTGCTCGGTCGCTTTCGCATTACATCCGCGCATTTTCTGCTGCTGAGGCGTTACACCTTTCTCTTTCACCGCATCCTGCCCTTTCAGGCATGCACTCATGTAAGTTTTGCGCTCATCACCTTTGATTGTTTTCGCCGTGGCCTGCGCATTACAGTCACGCATGCGCTGCTGCTGCGGCGTTAATGTTTGATCTGCCGCCCCCGCGGTAGAAACACAGCAGAGACCAAAAACAAAAGCACCCAGTATTGCGAGTTTCATTGCACCATCCTTATATAAGACAATCCTAATAATTCTGAACGCTGGCGGAAATAAAACAAGCCGACGGCGCTATTTAGCCGTCGGAAATAGTGGAAATATTACAGACCAAGCGCGGACTTCATGGTGTAGTAAAGATCGGTCTGGTCGGTCAGGCCAACGACATTCGCCGCATGGGGGCCGTACGCGGCAATGCGCACCTGCGTACCGGTGTGCTCCATCGAGTCTTCTTCCGAGTTACCGTAGCTCATTACCATAACCGCGCCGTCTTTGGTATTCAGCGCCTGGGTCAGGCCCGGCGCTTTGGTCTCCGGCGCGACAATCTGGCTGGCGTGCGCGTGGTCAGCGGTGACGATGACCAGCGTGTTTCCGTCTTTCTGTGCGAACGCCAGCGCTTTTTGTACGGCCTCGTCCAGATCGACCGTTTCACCAATTTGTCCACACGGATTCGCCGCGTGATCCTGTTTGTCGATCGACGCGCCTTCCACCTGCAAGAAGAAGCCTTTTTCGTTGCTACTCAGCAGCGTAATGGCCTTTTCGGTCATCTGCGCCAGCGTCGGCACGCTGTCGTTGCGTTTCGGGTTTGGCGTGCAGGTTACGGCGGGTTTATCAATGTTACCGTGATAGGATGCTTTCGGCCCTTCCCAGCGCACCGGCATGTTGCCGTCAGAGAACAGTCCCAGCAGGGGTTTATCCTGATTCGCCACGGTGATACTCGCCAGTCCGCTGGCATCGCTTATCAGCTGGTAGCCGCGCGCCTGCGCCTGCTCGCGTAGGGTTTTGCCTTGCCATTCGCCCGCGGTGGCGGTTTCAGCAAAGGTTTTTGCACCGCCGCCTAACGTGACGTCTGCACGCGCGTTCAGCAGTTGCTCGGTAATGGAGCCTTTCCCGCCTTTTTCCAGCGCGTTCGTCGGGCATTTTTCCGTGGTCACACTTGGGCCGTAGCATTTACGTGACGTCACGTGAGAAATCTGTGCCGCGGGGGTCGCATCCTGCAATTCGGAGGTTGAAACATTGCCCGTTGCCAGGCCCGCAGATTTTGCCAGCTCCAGCAGCGTTTGATGCGGCTGCTCATGAATATCCACGCCCAACGCGCCGTTATAGGTTTTCACACCGGTGCTCCATGCGGTGGCGGAGGCAGCGGAATCAGTGACGTAATCCGGTTTGCCGGTTTTTTTATCCAGCGCGTAGTGGGTGTACTGTCCGGTCAGTGGTAGCGCATCGATACCTTTAAAGAAACCGCCCGCGCCCAGCGCGTAGTTGCGCGCAGCGGTAATTTCGGAATCACCCATACCATCGCCAATCAACAAAATTATGTTTTTCGCCGGTTTATCAATGATCGACGCGCGCAGCGCCGCCGACTGGTCACCGCTCAAACGGCGCGCGCCACCGGGGGCAGTAATGTCACCCTGCGCTGCACGGCTATCAAGCGCGGGTGCGACAGTGGTTTCTGCGTGAATAATCGGGGTTGCCAGCAGAGGTAATAACGCGACAAAGAGTGCGCTGTATTTCATTATTCTCATCTCCATGAAAACGCTAAATAAATAAAATCGAAGCGACTGTATAAAAGTGAGATGACAGTGAGATGACACTATTTTTACATTTTTATCATGGTTGTCATTCCCTGCTGCACAAGGGAAAAACGTGAGCGGTCATAAAAAATGAAAGATATTCTGGTGATGAGAAAAATATTTTGTGCCGTTTATCCTGTCATCAAAACGTAATCCCTCTTTCAGCTCACATTTTTCGGAAATAGTTTTACTACTGTCACATTTTCTCTGGTTTTTGGCCCACTTGCCGCCGCCCGATATCGCACCGCAATATAGAAACAATGTTTTATTTCGACACAGAACAGGAGTTCCACTATGCGATACCGTACCAGAGCACTGAGTCTGGCTATTTTATTTTCGCTTTCACACTTCGCCTCAGCGGAAGAACTTCACGTGTGGATTCGTGCCAGCAATGATTCCAAAGTCATTTATCAAAAACTGGCGAATACTTTCGAAAAACAGACCGGCATTTCCATTAAATATTTCAATGCGGTGACCGATTTTGAGCAGCGTCTGGCACGCGCCGCTACCGGAAATGCATTACCGGATGTCGTATTTAATGACGCCATTATTGTTGGACAGATGGTGCAATTGGGGATTGTTGATGAAATTGATCCGACAAAACTGAAACACGGCGCGGATGTTTATGAGGCAGCCTGGAAATCAACACAACTGCCCGACGGCAAATATTATGGCGTTCCCACCTCAGCACATACTTATGCTCTGTTTATCCGCCAGGACTGGCTGAATAAACTCGGTATGAAAGCCCCAACCACCTGGGATGAACTAAAAAAAGTCGCGCACGCGTTTACCTTCGATGACCCGGATGGCAATGGCAAAAACGACACCTATGGCTTTGTGATGCCGCTCGCCACTACGCGCGGTTACGCCAGTTCGTTCTCCTCTTCTTACCTCTGGCAGGCAGGCGGCAACTATCTGGTCGCGACGCAACCCGGCAAATTTAAGGGCGCGCTCGATAGCAAAGAGGCCGTCACAGCAATGACCTTTATGCGCAGCATGGTTTGTGAAGGTGTATCGCAACCGGGCGCAATCAATCAGACCACCGCCGACGCGAACACCTCTTATCGCTCAGGTCAAAGTGGAATGTACTCCTCTGGCCCGTATCACATCGCCCTGTTTGATAAAGATCCGGGTAAAGCGGCCTACACGGTAGAGCCACCGCCAGCCGGGCCGGGAGGCACAACTTCAATGACGGAAGGTACCACCGCATTCCTGATGAAAACCAGCCAGCACAAAGCGGCCGCGATGAAGTTTCTCGAATTTATGATTTCACCTGAAGGGCAGGAAATTGGCATGGCGGTACACAGTAGCTCAATGCCTGTCGTCAGGTTACCGGTGAACAAAAAGCTGGCAATCGCTGATTATCATCCCGATCCTAAATGGGCAGTCTTCGCGCAAACTTACGCGAAAGATGGGCGCTATATGCCGCAAATTCCGAACTGGATCCCGGTGCGCCAGATAACGGCAGATGGATTTAATAAAATTTACGCCGACTGTAATAGCGATATTCCGGGATTACTGGAGGAGATTAACAACAAGGTTAATGCGGAGCTGAAGCGTCAAAATGTGTGGGCTGAGTAGTTCGACCTATTCCCCCTTTCCCCGAAGGGGCGAGGGGGCCGTACAAGTTCGGAATTGACTACCGCACGGTTTTACTGCGCCGCAGCATCACCATCAGTTGCCAGATATTAATCAGCACGATAATCGCCGTGGCCACAAACACCCAGCGAAAACCCGCCATCGCAGAGACAGACGCCCCGATGAGCGGCCCGGCAACGTTGCCTAAATACATAAACGATTGGTTGTAGCCGAAAATTCGCCCGGTTACGCGCTCGCTGATGTACTTGAGGAGCAGCGTCTGCACCGCAGGCAGCATCGCGCCATCGGCAAAGCCGAGCAAAAAGCGTAGCACGCCAAGCTGGAATGGCGTGGTCACAAACGACATGGCGAAAAACAGCACCACCGCAAAGCACAATGTCGCCAGCAGAATGCGCGCGGTGCCGATGCGATCGCCCAGCTTGCCAAGCCGTGGCGCGGAGATCAGCGCCGATACGCCCGGTACCGCGGCGATCATCCCGCTCAGGAACGCGATATTGTTACTGTCCGGTGCCATCGATTTAATAAACAAGGCCAGAATCGGGCCAATCGATCCGTTACACAGTTGGATCACCATGGTGGTGACAAACAGACTTATCACCAGCCCCGGATACGGCAGCGAAGCGAATACTGCTTTGCCACTCAGGCGCTCTGCTTTGCTGCTCTGAGGGCGCACACCCTCTTTGATTAAAAACAGAGTGACCAGGAAACTTATCATCAGCAAAAACGCGGTGATGTAAAAGACCATCCGCAGACCCATATGATCCGCCAGGAAACCACCGAGCAACGGCCCGCCAATGACCCCGCTAATCTGCGCGGTAGAGAGCGTACTCAGCGCCCAGCCGCTACGCTCGCGTGGCACCTGTGAAGCCACCAGAGCCATCGCGTTGGGGATATATCCCGACGTCAGCCCCATCACGCCGCGCAGAATAAACAGCTGCCAGACGTTGGTGGCAAAGGCTTGCAGCAAAATGGCGATCGCCATACCCAATGACGCACGCAGTAGCATCAATTTGCGCCCTTTACGATCCGCCAGGCTCCCCCACATGGGCGAAACAATCGCCGAAACCAGAAAAGTGATACTGAACGTCAACCCTGACCACATTGAGAGCGATTCATGAGACGTGACGCCCAGTTGCGCCACGTAGAGCGGCAAAAAGGGCAGAATTTGACTGATGGCGAGGCCGGTAAAGAAGCAGCCAAACCAGACAGAGATGAGATTAACCTTCCAGGATTCCATAACGACGCGTTTTCGTTCACTTATGCGGACAAGTGCACAGGGTAGCAAGTTGTATGGCAGTCGGTATTGTCAGAGATGCGCTCGCGGTGAGTTTAGGGTTTTATCATTGATTTGCTATTTTCTGTGAACGATCTCACGTTTTAATTCCCACCAAAAAGAGAGTTATGCTTAGCGGCAAAGCCCGTAGCCGCGCATACCGAGATGAAAATGATTGGCGTGCGCGGCGTTATAGTTTGGCCCAAGCCCATTTCCATAATACTGGCAGCTTGAGGCCAAAAGCGTTTGCAGGAACGGTTGGGTTTGCGGCTGATTCCAGCCCTTCAGCACGCTAACCTGTTTGCCATTCTCCAGATGGAACGCGCTGATATCCAACGCATTTGCCGTGGCATGTTCGCTCAGCGGGCCGTCGGCTCGATGATAAATATTGCGACAGGCAAAACTCCCCAGATGATCAATGCGCGTCACTTCGCTGTTTAACATTTTCCGGGAAAGTGGCTTAACCTGCTGTTCCACATATAACGCGCTGCTCAGTGCCAGGCGGCAACTGGCGAGAAAGCGATTGCTTAGCTTCACCGTGCCAAAATCACGCACCTGTACCACATCCGTGAGCGGGCACGCGCCACCGCTCGGTGCCACTCGCTGTGTGCTGATAAGTTTTTGCTGATTTGCCTCGTCCAGCAGCGTCTGACACTGCGCATCCGTAATCGCTTTCAGCTTCCAGCGCGTGACCAGCCCCGGCGGATCGTTAAGCATTAACGGCGTAAATGGATTGTACCAGGATGGCAGCATCTGATAGCCCCCATAGCCAAGAGCGATAAGCCCCGCAAATACCAGCCAGCGCATGATTTTCATCGGCTCTCCTGCCTGCAATAAAGTTAAAGATTATGGCAGATAGCCCGGAAATCACGTGGTATGTTATGTGTTTTGCGTTTGGAACGGATGGAATTAAAGATGGCGAAGTTGCGGGTTGGGATTGTTTTCGGCGGGAAATCAGCAGAGCACGAAGTGTCGCTGCAGTCGGCTAAGAATATCGTTGAAGCCATTGATAAAACACGCTTTGACGTGGTACTGCTGGGCATTGATAAGCAGGGACAGTGGCACATAAACGATGCGCAAAACTATTTGCTGAATGCGCAGGACCCGGCAAAAATCGCCCTTCGCCACTCTGATGTGACGCTGGCGCAAATTCCAGGAAAAACCTCGCAGCAGTTGATCAACGCCGAGAGCGGTCAGCCACTGGGCGCCATTGACGTTATTTTCCCGATTGTGCACGGCACACTCGGCGAAGATGGCTCCCTGCAGGGTATGCTGCGGGTGGCGAATCTGCCGTTTGTGGGTTCCGATGTGCTGAGTTCTGCCGCCTGCATGGACAAAGACATCACCAAGCGACTGCTGCGCGACGCCGGGCTGGCTATCGCGCCGTTTATTACCCTGACGCGCAGCAACCGTAACCGTATTTCGTTTGCGGAAGTAGAAGCGAAACTGGGCCTGCCGCTGTTTGTAAAACCTGCCAACCAGGGCTCTTCCGTCGGCGTCAGCAAGGTCAACAGCGAAGCGCAATATCAACAGGCCGTGGCGCTGGCCTTTGAGTTTGACCACAAAGTGGTGGTTGAACAGGGCATTAAAGGCCGGGAGATCGAATGCGCCGTGCTGGGCAATGATGAACCGCAGTCCAGCACCTGCGGCGAAATTGTACTGAACAGCGAGTTCTACGCTTACGACACTAAATACATTGATGATAACGGCGCGAAAGTGGTTGTTCCGGCGGCGATTCCGGCCAATATCAACGATAAAATTCGCGATGTTGCCGTGCAGGCGTATCAGACGCTGGGTTGCAGCGGCATGGCACGCGTCGATGTGTTCCTGACAGCCGAAAATGAAGTCGTCATTAACGAAATTAATACGCTGCCAGGTTTCACCAACATCAGCATGTATCCAAAACTGTGGCAGGCGAGCGGGCTGGATTACACCTCGCTGATTACGCGTTTGATTGAGCTGGCACTGGAACGCCATCAGGCCGACAGCGCCCTTAAAACCTCGATGTAAGGGGCTAGTTAGCCCCCTCTTGTGCGCCGTCGTCCTCCGGGCGGCGGCGAATAATTAACCCCGCCAGCCAGAAGCTAATCACCCACGTGACCATCCCAACCGCGTAGGTCTGCCAGCCTTTCGCTTCAAAACCCAGCAAGCCAACCACGCCGTTAAGAATAAAAATCAGACCGATAGCGAACGCATAGTAGTGCCAGTCACGGCGAATTTTAGCAGGTAAATTCATAACGGCTCCGGAGATAAAAAAAGCATTTTCACATATCTCTCGCCGCGCATCTGTGGTGTAAACAGCAATTACGGAATGTTAGTAAAATGTTTACATTCTTAATTTGTGATCGTGACACAACTCCGCGCAATCCAGGACGAATCCTTAACCGAAATTACCATAATTCTTATACTGCACATTGAGGAAGGCTGTCACACTCATGCCAGTATCACGGTCATGTAATGAAGTCCGGGAGGTCTTTATGACAGATTTCGCCTTGTCAAAGCTCATCCTTAATGGGAAAAAAAGCGCCTCTTCCGCGCCGGGTAACGTCGCCTACGTGGTGTTTGTCCTGCTCTGCTTTTGGGCCGGCGCGCAATTGCTCAACCTGCTGGTGCACGCGCCTGGCGTTTATGAGCATTTGATGCAAATGCAGGATACGGGTCGCCCGCGTGTAGAAATGGGGCTTGCTGTCGGTACCCTGTTTGGTCTGGTGCCGTTTCTGGGCGGTTGTGCGATTTTAGGCTTCGTGGCGTTAGTGATGCGCTGGCGTCGCCAGCGCTAATATCAGTTCGCCATACACTTCGCCCGACGGTCGTCGACGCGTTTCGCAAACCACGCCGTGGTGAGATTTCGCGTGATCTTCGGGCTTTCCAGTTGAATACCTGGCAGCATCTCTTTCACCAGCGTTTTGCCGGTTTTCTGCTGCGCTATTTTATACACGCCTTTATAAAGCTCGGTTTCTTCAAACGCCAGGCTGTCGCCCTTTTTCAACTGGCGATGGATTTCATCATTACTCATCGACAGTTTGTCAGCAAGCTTACGTACCGCAAGCTCGGTTTTCCCCGCCTCATCGCTGTCATAGCGGATTAAATCACCATCCAGCGCCAGCTTAACCCCGGTTGCTTTACTAACCGCATACTGGAATGCGGCGTTACGGCTGGCGTACCAACCCGCGTTGAAGTCTGCAAATCGGTAAATAGAGGCAGTGTAATTGGCTGGATAGTTCAGCAAATGATACGTGCCGAACCATAACCCACCGCGCAGACTGAAGACTTCCTGACGTACGGTGCCGTCCATTTTCCACGGATAACCACGCGTATGTGCCTCGGCAAAAGCAATGCTCACCTGCATTGGCCCCCCCGTATGTACCGGGTTCAGCGAGCCAAACAGCGTCTGCCCCATAGGCACCATATTGATAAAGTCGTCAAAAATCGCGCTCAGCTGTTTTTCTGTTTTCACGTTGTCCAGCCGCTCGCTGTAACTTTTACCGTTTGGCGAGGTGATTTTCAGGGCGGTATGTACGAGAAACAGCGGCACATGCATACGCTCGGCGCGACGGTCAATTTCCTGCCAGGCGATTTTACTTAACCCTGGTACGGCGGGATCTGCCTGATAGTTCGATTCCTGCTGTGCCACCGCCAGCACCGAACAGATGTTCTCTTTTGTCGGTGCCAGCTTTTGGCTTTCGAAGGTTTTTGCCAGCGCCTGCGCCCAGGCATCTCTCTCCTTCACGCTGGCCGGTATTTTTTGCCGCACCACCGACGCCACATCAACGGGCTTCTCCCCCTTCTTCAGCGTCGGTGTCTGTTGGCTGGTACACGCGCTTAATATCAGCCCCGCCAGCAACGTTAACGGGAGTGAGACATAACGTGATACTGGCGTCATCGTGCGGCTTCCTTGTAGAAATTAACTGAATGTGTGGGTCACTTCCTGGAGATCTTTGTCATCCAACTGGTGCTCGAAACTGCGCAGACGTTTGTAGATGGACATCAATTCCACCAGCGTCGTCCAGGAGCTAATCAGATACTGGAACGAGCCGCGCACCTGACCGAATACGTTGAGGATCTGCTGCATCAGGCCCAGCGTGATTGCACCAGCGGCAATCGATGGGAACAACAGGAATAAACCGAAAACGTTATCGACCTGAAGATACAGGATACGGGCAATGTTGAAATACATATAGTGGAAATAGAGACGAAAATAGTTACGGCGCACGGCGCTGAACAGTTGACGCACGGTTGGCGGCGTGGCGCGGGTTTCATCATCTTCCCCATAGACCAGCTCTTTACGATACGCCGCTTCCACACGTTGGTTTTTAAACTCCAGTCCAGGCAGTTTTATACCGACAATCGCCAGCAGCCCGGTGCCCATCAGCGACCAGATGATCGCGGCAATCACCAGACCATATGGAATACTGCCAAGAATTGGCAGCGACGGCACGTGGGCCGAGAGCGTAACCAGCACCGGCAGGAAGGCAATCAGCGTCATGATGGCGTTGATAAAGCTGGTACCCATATCTTCAAGCGTGGAGGCAAAGCGCATGGTGTCTTCCTGCACACGCTGCGCGGCACCTTCGATATGACGCAGGTGATCCCAGTGCGCCATATAGTGTTCGTTCATTGCGGTACGCCAGCGGAAGACGTAGTGACTGACAAAGAAGTTATTAAGCACCCCGACGGTGACGGCAATCAGAGCAATGCCAAGGAAAATACCAACTTCCTGATAGAGCTGGTTAATGGAGACTTTATTTGGCGAGGTCAGCGCCTGTTGGATGAGATCCCAGAACGGGGCATACCAGGCGTTGACCGCCACGCCCACTTCCACCAAAAACCAGGTGACGAAAATAATCAGCGCGGTACCCAATACCGACCAGTACTGCCAGCGATGTGGGCTGCGCACAAACCAGTAGAGCGCGAAGAGCCCGACACAAACCGCGTAGAAAGCATAGAACACCAGATAGTTCAGCGACCAGAAGCGGGCTGCGCTAATCGGCACATCCTTCGACGCATGAACCAGGTTCAGCAGCCAGCTTCCTCCACCCGCTTGCCAGAAAATGACGGCAATCAACGCCCAAATAAAGGCCGAGAGAAAAAAAGGCCCCGGCTTGGGGAAAAAAGACTTAAACATAATGCTCTCCTGCTAACTTCTTATGGTTCTGGCGTTTGCTGTGTACAACACAAGTCCTGTCGCAGCATGTGCTGCAACCAAAGGGATACCACGTAAAAACGAGAGATAACCGCACAATGAGACCGATAAACAGGCGCTTAGTTCGCCGGTGAAAGGTGCAAAATCGCCTTAACGATATTTCAGTTGTAACGAGGTTTCCATAACGGTTTGACTCAATTTTTAACCGTATTCAGCGACACGGATGGAATATTCATCTTATCTATCATACGCGACGGATCACAAAAGTGTGTCTTCAATACAAAGTTTCATATCTACGGTTACTCACCGTTACGTTTTTCCCGCTATGATAGCGTTTAATGGTGCTTTCTCAGGTGCCAATTCACGGTGTATATAAGTAAGCACTGTTCTCCCCTTTCATTTATGGATGCCTTCGTTGAAACGTAGTCTGCTTTTTTCTGCCGCGCTCTGCGTGGCGTCATTGACATCGGTCCAGGCGGCTCAGCCCATCGCCGACCCCGTTTTCGCTTCTGACATTGTCGACCGCTATGCTAACCATATCTTTTACGGCAGCGGCGCCACGGGGATGGCTCTGGTGGTTATCGATGGAAACCAGCGCGTTTTCCGCAGCTTTGGTGAAACCCGCCCAGGCAACAATGTGCATCCACAGTTAGATTCTGTGATTCGTATCGCGTCGCTGACCAAGCTGATGACCAGCGAGATGCTGGTGAAGCTGCTCGACCAGGGCGTGGTGAAGCTTGACGATCCGTTAAGCAAGTACGCCCCACCTGGCGCGCATGTGCCGACCTACCAGGGCTCGCCAATTCGCCTGGTCAACCTCGCCACGCACACCAGCGGTCTACCGCGAGAGCAGCCGGGCGGCGCGGCGCATCGCCCGGTGTTTGTCTGGCCGACTCAGTCGCAACGCTGGTCTTATCTGAATAATGCAACGCTGAAATCCGCACCGGGTACACAGGCCAGCTATTCGAATCTGGCCTTCGACCTGCTGGCCGATGCACTGGGCAATGCCGCCGGTAAGCCTTATTCACAGCTGTTTGAAGAGCAAATCAGTCGCCCTCTGGGCATGAAAGATACGACCTTTACGCCGTCGCCGGATCAGTGCCGTCGTTTGATGGTTGCCGAGAAAGGTGCCAGCCCGTGCAACAACACGCTGGCTGCAGTCGGCAGCGGCGGAGTGTATTCCACACCTGGTGATATGATGCGCTGGATGCAACAGTATTTGTCTTCTGATTTCTATCATCGCAGTAATCAGGCAGATCGGATGCAGACGTTGATTTATCAGCGTAATCAGCTTACACGGGTTGTAGGTATGGATGTGCCCGGTAAGGCGGATGCGTTGGGTCTGGGATGGGTCTATATGTCGCCCAAAAACGGTCGCCCCGGAATTATTCAGAAAACGGGCGGCGGCGGTGGATTTATTACCTACATGGCAATGATCCCGCAGGAAAACGTGGGCGCTTTTGTCGTCGTCACCCGTTCTCCGCTTACCCGATTCGTCAATATGAGCGACGGTATCAATAATCTGGTGACGGAACTTAGCGGTAATCAGCCACTGCCCGTTCCTGGTTCTTAATAGTCGTAGGGCAAACGCGTGATGCTGACGAGTTTGCCCTTTTCCATCTGGATATAATTTCCCTTACGCAGAGCGGAGAGTACTTCGGCAATGACCGAGCGCGAGATATTCGTTCTGTGCTGGATAAACCTCATCACGCCCACCCTTGCGCGCAAATTATCATTCCACTTCGCCATCACCAGCAACGTACTGCGGATCTGTTGATAATTGCTGGAGCCAATCAACTGCGCGTCACGTATTTCCAGCATACGATGTTGCCAGGTCACCCAATAGAGCGCTTCACGCCAAAGCTGATAGCGCGTCAGACAATGTAGCGTATCCTGCACGGGCAGATAATAGCCGCGACAATCGCTTTCGGTCGTAATGGTGTAGTCCTGCTGGATCTTCATAATGGCACCGACAAGGCCAAAAATCGCCGGGCTTTGCGACATGCCAAACATGATATTGCCCGGATTGCGGTTAATAGAAACCGAGCCTTGTGAGATAACGAGGGTATAGTCTTCTGTCTTTTTGTCTTCCGGCAAGATAATGGTGCCAGCCGGTAAATCAAAATGGATACCGCGAGGAGATAAGTGCTTATCAAGAGTAACAAATTCGCTCAGTGGTTTACTCAATGCAGGCATTTTCTACCATCCATGTAAAAATGCCCGCCATTGCAATGACGGGCATGAGTAACGTTTCAGTTAAACAGGGAAGTTGCCTTCCCCGTCTACCGGAGAGCCATTACCAGGTGTATTTAACACCAGCGTTTGCGCCCCAATCCTGATCAACATCGCCGCCGCCGAGGTAGTTAACACCGGTGTAAGCGCTGAAGTTTTTGGTGAAGCTGAACTGGCTGCCCACGCCTACGCGTACTGCGGAACCTTCAACACCGTTGTCAATGTTGTCGCCATTGACGTTGGTATCGTTGTTAGCATCGTCATACACATAAGCCAGTTTGAAGTAAGGCGTCAGAGCCTGGTCACCGTAGTTGAAGGTGTAACCAGCATCAACGCCCAGTTCATAACGCAGGCTGTCGTAGTCCTGGCTACCTACATCCATACCGTTGCTCAGGCTGTAGCTATCGCCAGACTGGAACAGGCCAGAAATCGCACCGTACGGCGTTACGTAACCCGCGTCGTTGATTTTCCAGTCGTAGCCCAGTTTCAAGCCAAAGCCCCATGCATCGGCAGTGGTGTCGCCATCCACGTATTCGCCATTGCTCATGGTTGCGCTCAGGTCGTTGTTGAAGCGGCTGTAGCTTAAGTTGCCATCAACAAAGATGTTGTTCGCGAAGCGTGCAGAAGAGTAGACATAGGCAGACTGGCTGTCTTGATCCACCTGACCAGTGCGGTCATTCATGTCGCCTTTGGCGAATGCAGCTGCAGCACCAACGATCCATTTCGCGTTGTTACCGTCGATTTTGCTATCAACACCGACCATGATGCCGTTGACATCCTGGTCATAGTTGATGGTGCCGTTGTCGCCGTTGAAGTTGCCACCGAAGTAGCTCACCCACGCGCCGCCATTGTCTTCAAAGCCATGACGAGAGGTGTTCAGGCGATTGTTCAGGGTATCCTGCTGCATGTTCCACACATTGGTGTTTGCAGACGGGATGCTCAGCGCCATGTTCGCGTAATCGGTCAGCTCCATCTGTTGCAGAACAACCGTGTTGCCTTTCTGCTGTGCCTGATAGGTGTATGCACCCAGGTCAGCTTTGTTGGCAGCAGAGAAGGTAGCGGTGCTGTTTTTGTCGTTGACATAAACCAGCTCGTTGCCTTTGTAGTCTGCGATAGAACCTTTACCCGTAGCGTTGTCGATACGAACTTTGTAGTTACCGGTTGCAGCAGCCACGTGGTCGCCAGCGTTATCAACTTCGTTCTGACCCGCTTCTACAGATGCAGTCGTGCTGTCGTTGTCGCCATTGCCATTGATAGTCAGGTGACCATCAGAGTTCATAGCGATAACACCGTAACCGTAGTTAGATTTAGACGTGTCGTTGGTGCGGTCGTTGACCAGGTCAGTATCCATTACATAATCGCTGCTATGGATATCGAACACACCCGCGTGGATATGACCGGCGGTATCGGTAGTGCTGGTCAGATTCAGGGTATCAGCCTGGAACGGGTTAGCATCGAACTGATCAACGTTCACATCCAACAGACCGTCGTTAGTCACGGTAATGGTGTTCGCGTACAGAGCTGCATCAGTTACACCCCAGCCCGCAGAAACATCATCAGACATTTTAACGGTACTGTTGTTGATGGTCAGCGTATCAGTAGCAACATGGCCGTCTTCACCAATATTCAGGTAAGAACCACCGGTCAGGGAGATGGTGTCAGATACCAGAGAAGAATCCGCGACGTTAACCTGAGAACCGCTATTAATGTTTAAGGTATCAATCAGAGAAGTTTTAGTGGTATCCCATTCTGAAGCACCGTTCAGAGTCACGGTGAACAGGCCGCTCTGGTAAACTTCGTTGCCAACAATGTGATCGTTTTCATTATAAGCAGTGTTGGAATCATCAATACCAACAGTTGAAGCAGGCCACAGGCTGTTAGCCGCGATGTCGATCAGAGTTGCAGTGGCTTCAGTGCCAGCTGCATATCCATCGTAAGTACCATCACCATCGGTATCAACCTGATGCACAGACATTGCCGCACCAACCCACTTACTACCGTTGTTCAGAGTCACATCCATACGGTCTGTGCCATCCCAACCATTAGTATCTACGTCAGCATTGGTGTCGCGATAGCTATCAGCACCATTCGGGAAGAAGTTTTCATCAAAGTTGCTGGAGAAAACAACATCGCCCATCAGGGTTGAATTGTCGAAGGTTGCAGTAGTCTGCATAGCGTTGTCAGCATACGGATTAGCGATTGCTGCAATTGCAATATCGTCAGCAGTAACATCACCGCTGTAATTGCTGGCATTGCCCGTATGACCAAACCAACCATTCGTTCCTTCATCAGTCCATGAACCAGAGGTCACGGTAGAATCTTTAACAGTGATCGTGTTGTTGAATACTTCCTGGCTGTTGACACCAGTAGCAACGGTATTATCGTCGACATCTGACCATTCATAACCCTGAGTCAGGGTTATACCTGCTACATGAGAGTTATTACGAATAGCCAGATCAACTTCTTGATCCAGAGTGATGGCAGTACCCATATCATAAACATCAACAACGTGGGTATCTGCGGTACCGTCAGTATACTTACCGTTGTAAGTATAATGTTCGTAGTTATCGTCAATAGTCGAGTTATCGACAGTCAGAGTCAGACGATCGTACACATAGCCAGTACTGCGGCCTTCAGCACAATCCTTGGTCATGCACTCGGAAGTAATCATGCCGTGGATGGTGCTGTTTTTAATTGTCAGGCTGTTATCGTTGGTGTTGGTAGAGATACCATCATCCAGATAGAAAGTAGAAATTACGCCATTGACAGTTGCGTTGTTAATAACAGGATAGATATCGCCGTTATAAAAGCTGTCGGTTGCGTAGTTATTCCAACCTACATAGCCATCATAGTAGACGCCATCTGCATAAGTGGCATCATCGTAATGGTGGAAGGTATTGTAAGTTTTGCCAGAAATGTCGTTAGTTGTCGCAGCATTTGCCTGAGAGGCGATTGCCAAAGTGCAAGCCAATGCTAATTGTGATACTACAAGTTTCTTTTTCCAGGAGTGCATTTGTCATCCCTCCTCAGGGACGTATATTCGTTGGTCCATCAATTAACAATGCAATAAAGAGATTGTTGCCTCACGATTATGCGATGCACGAAGTAAAAGGTTCAATTAATCTTTACTTAATGTCTGTATCCGGACAACTTAAATAAATAATAAAGGTGCAGCGCAGTAAGAATTAACTCCAATACTTTCAATACATAACACCACTCACCAGCCTAAAGCCCCCTCATTTCTCATCAAAGAAAAAAAACATAATTATTCATCACCAAAATTTGAAAAAACAATTCATCAAAACTATAAAAAAACAAAAACACTCAACACCATCAAAAATAAAATTAGTATCTATGAATACCATTAAAACCAAATAAAACCTTATATATAAAAAACGCGTAAAAATATCATCACTCATCATTTGAAATAATTTAAGATATTCCTGACATTTGCGGCGCTACCCACCCCCTGCCTTCCCCCTTTATAAGCACAACTTTAGTAAAACATCCCGGTGATGATTCGGTTACAATGGAGGTCTGTTCCACAAACATCAGGCAAATCATGACCGATTTAATCACTCGCCCACGCCGTCTGCGCCGCTCGCCAGCGCTGCGCGCTATGTTTGAAGAGACAACACTGAGCTTAAACGACCTGGTGTTGCCGATCTTTGTTGAAGAAGAGATCAACGACTACAAGGCCATCGACGCCATGCCAGGCGTGATGCGTATCCCGGAGAAACATCTCGCCCGCGAAATCGAACGTATTGCGAATGCGGGTATCCGCTCGGTAATGACCTTCGGTATTTCACATCATACCGACGCCACCGGCAGCGATGCCTGGAAGGAAGACGGCCTCGTGGCGCGTATGTCGCGCATCTGTAAAGACGCCGTACCGGAAATGATTGTCATGTCCGACACCTGCTTCTGCGAATATACCTCTCACGGCCACTGCGGCGTGCTATGCGATCACGGTGTGGATAACGATGCAACCCTGCTGAATCTGGGCAAGCAAGCGGTGGTTGCCGCAGCGGCAGGTGCAGATTTCATCGCGCCGTCTGCGGCAATGGATGGTCAGGTGCAGGCAATCCGTCAGGCGCTGGACGCTGCCGGATTTACCGATACCGCAATCATGTCCTACTCCACTAAATTCGCCTCCTCGTTCTATGGCCCGTTCCGCGAAGCGGCAGGCACAGCACTGAAAGGTGACCGTAAAACCTATCAGATGAATCCTATGAACCGCCGCGAGGCAATACGAGAATCACTACTTGATGAAGCACAAGGTGCAGATTGTCTGATGGTGAAGCCGGCGGGTCCGTATCTGGACATTCTGCGGGATATTCGTGAACGTACAGAGCTGCCGATTGGTGCATATCAGGTGAGCGGTGAGTACGCGATGATCAAATTCGCCGCTCAGGCGGGTGCGATTGATGAAGAGAAAGTCGTGCTGGAAAGTCTGGGTGCGATTAAGCGCGCGGGTGCGGATCTTATCTTTAGCTACTTTGCGCTGGATTTGGCTGAGAAGAAAATCCTGCGATAGTGGGTGGTTTTCCCCCTCACCCTAACCCTCTCCCTCAAGGGAGAGGGGAGTGATTGTGCATGGTTGTTAAGTTCTGCACCGGCTTTTCCCCCTCACCCTAACCCTCTCCCTCAAGGGAGAGGGGACTGATTGTGCACGGTTGTTAAGTGCTGCGCCGGTTTTCTCCCTCTCCCTGTGGGAGAGGGGCGGGGTGAGGGCATCAGCCCGCACATTTCCCCCATCAAGCACGATAAAACGGCTTATCCCCCAGAATCGTTGCCCGGTGCATAATCCGTCGCTGCGGCAAATAATCGGCATTGGCGTAGTGCTGCGTGACACGGTTATCCCAAATCGCCACATCGTTTGGCTGCCAGCGCCAGCGCACCTGAAATTCTGGTTTCGTGATATGCGCAAACAGAAAACTCAGCAGCGCCTCGCTCTCTTTCTCCGACACATCCACAATTCGCGTCGTAAATCCTTCGTTAACGAACAGCGCCTGCTTGCCCGTTACCGGATGCGTGCGCACCACCGGATGCAACAATGGCGGATGTTTGGCCACTGCTTCCAGCCAGCGCTGATGCTCCTCTTCGGTTTTGCGGTATTTATATTCCTGGAACGATTTCTTAAAATCGTGCTCTGCCTGCAATCCGCTTAACAGTTTACGGAACGGCTCAGATAGCGCCTCCCACGCCGCAATACCGCTTGCCCATAACGTATCACCGCCGGTAGAAGGTAGTTCTTTCGACGCCAGGATCGCGCCCGCAGGCGGCGTGTCGATAAACGTGACGTCGGTATGCCAGTTATCGTTATCCGGTGGATTATTGTCATGCGTATCCAGAACGATAATTTCCTCCACGCCAGGCGCGTGAGGATATACCGGGTGAATATGCAGATCGCCAAATCGCAATGCGAGGTCACGCTGTAGTTCAGGGGTAATCACCTGATTACGCAAGAAAATGACCTGATGACGCAGCATTGCATGATAAAGCTGTTCGAACTGGTTATCGTTCAGCGGGCGGGTTAAATCCACACCGCTAATTTCTGCACCAATATACGGCCCCAGTGGGGTAACAGTCAGGCGTTCACTCATTGCACTTCTCCATGCCAGGGCGTCAGACGACGCTGCAATGCGCGCAGCCCCAGTTCTAATACAAACGCGATAATCGCAATCACCGCAATGCCTGCCAGCACGACATCCGTCGCTAAAAACTCACCAGCAGATTGCACCATAAATCCTAATCCGCGCGTGGCGGCGATGAGTTCAGCCGCAACCAGCGTCGACCAGCCTACGCCCAGGCCAATACGCAGCCCGGTGAGGATCTCCGGCAGCGCGCCTGGCAGAATCACATACCACAGCACCTGGCGACGGCTGGCGCCCAGCGACTGCGCAGCGCGAATGCGTACCTGCTGCGCACTCTTTACACCAGCCAGCGCCGACATAGCGACCGGGGCGAAAATCGCCAGGTAGATCAGCAAGATCTTCGAGGTTTCCCCGATACCGAACCAGATAACCATCAGCGGCAAGTAGGCCAGCGGCGGCACCGGGCGGTAAAGTTCGATAATTGGATCCAGAATGCCGCGCACCGTGGCGTTCAGGCCCATTGCAATTCCCACAGGGACGCCAACCAGCACAGCGGCCAGCAACGCGACCAGAATACGCGCCAGGCTCGCCGAAAGGTGCTGCCACAGGGTGGCATCCATAAAGCCCTGCGGCCCGGCAATAACAATCAGTTTTTGCAGCACCTGCCCCGGCGGCGGCAGAAAGAGTGGGCTGATAAGCTGAAGGGCGGCCACCGCCCACCATACCGTTAACAGCACCAGCAGCGTCGCCAGGCTTAACGTTATCTGGCGGGAAAGCGGCCAGCGCCACTTCACCGTTTTCAGGCGCGGTTTATCATTGGCAACGACGCTCATGAGAAGGCCTCCCGTTGTTCAAATACCCGGCTCAGTACGTACTCGCGCATGGCGATAAACTGCGGGTCTGATTTAATGCTGCGGCAGGATTCCCCTGCCACGTAACGACGGGCGAAGTCGAGGGGCAAGCGCTCCATCACGCGGCCCGGCCCCGGAGAAAGCAACACCAGTTCTGTCGCTAAAAAGACTGCTTCTTCAATATCATGTGTAATCAGCATGACCTGCTTACCGGTGTCATTCCACAGTTTCAGCAGCAGGGTTTGCATCTGTTCGCGGGTAAAAGCATCCAGCGCGCCGAACGGTTCATCCAGCAGGAGTAACTGCGGGTTTGCCGCCAGTGCGCGGGCGATTCCGACACGCTGACGCTGACCGCCGGAAAGCTGCCAGATAAAGCGTTTTTCCGCCCCTTCCAGCCCGACTTTCTTCAGCATTTCGCGGGCGATTTCCAGCCGTTCGGCCTTCGCCATTCCGCTCAACTGAAGCCCCAGCGCGATGTTGTCCTGCACATTGCGCCACGGCAGCAGCCCTTCGTTCTGGAAGACCACACCGCGCTCTGCGCCCGGCCCGTCTACACGTTTTCCACCGAGCGTGATGCTGCCCTGCTGATACGGTACAAATCCGGCAATCAGGTTCAGCAGCGTGGTTTTGCCACAGCCTGACGGGCCAAGCACCACCAACAGTTCACCGCTGTCCAGCGTGAGGTTGATATCCTCCAGCGCCGGCTTACCGCCGTAATCGGCATAAAGATGAGAAAGTTGCAGCATCACAGACTCCTTATTTCACAAAGCGATCGGTCACGTACTGACTGTAATCCGTCGCCGCCGCAGGCACTTTCCCCTGCGCTTTGAGGAATTCGGCGGTGTCGATAATGGCCTTGTTAACCGGGCCGTTCAGCTCTTTTGCCTGCTGGTCGGCGGTGAGATAGGTATTTCCCTTTACCAACCCCGGTACATCCGCTTCCGGTACGCCGCTTAAGCGCGCCAGCTTGCTGATGTTATCCGGCTGCTTAAGCCAGGCTTCCGGGTTGTCGATGTATGCACGTTGGGCATCAATAGCGCTTTTCGCGAACGCGCGTACCACGTCAGGATGCTTCTCAGCAAAGTCTTTACGCACGACCCACACGTCGAGCGTTGGCGATCCCCACTGGCCCACTTTTTCCGAATCAGTCAGCACGGTGCCGTCTTTTTCCAGCTCATTAACCGCCGGGGCCCAGACATAAGCACCATCAATATCGCCACGCTGCCAGGCGGCAATAATCGCCGGTGGCTGAAGGTTGAGAATTTGCACCTGCCCAGGCTTAATGCCCCAGTGTTTCAGCGCGGCCAGCAGGCTGTAGTGGGTGGTGGAGATAAACGGCACGGCAATACGTTTACCGATTAAATCTTCCGGTTTGGTGATGTTTTTCTTCACCACCAGCGCTTCGGAATTACCGAGCTGCGAGGCAAGCAGGAAGACTTCAATAGGCACCTGCTGGCTGGCCGCGACCGCGAGCGGGCTGGAGCCAAGATTCCCGATTTGTACGTCGCCCGAGGCCAGTGCCCGAACGATACTCGCGCCACTGTCGAACTTGCGCCAGTCCGGCTTTGCACCGCTCAGTTTGCTGAAAGTGTCATCCGCCTGCGCGACTTTCGCCGGTTCGGCGGAAGTCTGGTATGCGATAGTAACGTCCACGGCCTGTGCCTGAAATGCGATCAGTGCGGCGGCGGCGAATAGTGAAATACGCGATGAAATAGCCATTGTCTGCTCCCTCTGTGTCTTGTTATGGGTGCAGTATTTCCGGGCGTTGAATTTTGATAAAGGAATTAAAAGGTCTTGTTAATGCCTTTTCGTTTTTAGAAAAAAAGTGGGATTAGATAGATGGAAAATGGGGAAAGCGGTGGATTATCCCCTCACCCCAGCCCTCTCCCACAGGGAGAGGGAGAAAATCAGCGGGCACCATCGGCCCCTCTCCCTTGAGGGTGAGGGGGAATGCATCAGTGCCCACGAACTGCCGCTAATGCCGCAATATCCGCAGGCGTCGTCCGACAGCAACCGCCAATCAGCCTCGCCCCCGCCTCCAGCCATTGCGGTAAATGGTGCGCTAAGGTATCGCACGCTTCACCGTGATGGTGCCAGGTTTTACTTACCGCATCGTAGTGCTCGCCGGAATTGGGATACACCACCAGCGGAAGCGGTGTCAGGCTATGCAGATGGCCGAGTGCGTCGTTGGTGTTTTCCAGCGCGATACAGTTAATGCCTAGCGCAATAATTTGCGGATAGCGGGAAAGCGCCGCCACCACATCCTGCAATGGCGTGCCATCGCTCAGATGCTGCGCATCGCGCAGCGTGAAAGAGAACCAGGCACGGGCTTCGGGATATTCCGCCAGCAATGCCGCCAGCGCCGAGATTTCCGCAAACGACGGCAGCGTTTCGCAGGCCAGCAGATCGGCCCCAGCCTCCAGCAAGGCGTCTACGCGAGGGCGATGAAATGCCTGAAATTCTTCCGCGCTACGTTGATAATCACCGCGATACTCCGAACCATCGGCCAGATACGCGCCATATGGCCCAACCGAGCCAGCAATCAACAACGTTCCCGCCTGCGGATTTTCCGTTAGATACCGCTCTCGCGCTTCTTGCGCCAGTGCAACGCTACGGGCAATTAATGCGCGAGACTGTGCTTCATCCAGCCCACGCGCTGCAAAACCCGCGGGTGTCGCCTGATAGCTGGCGGTTATCGCCACCCGCGCCCCGGCACGGAAATAGTCGAGATGCACATCGCGAATCAGCGTCGGATTTTCCATCAACACTTTCGCCGACCACAGGCTATCGCCCAGGTTACAACCGCGCCCTTCCAGTTCGGTGGCCATTGCGCCATCCAGCAATACGAACGGTTCAGCGTCGAGAATGGCGGTTAACGGATTACTCTGCGGCATGTTGGATCTCCTGAACAGGCTGACGGGAACGCGTCAGATAATAAGCGCCATAGCACAGCGCGACAAACGGCAACCCACAATAAAGCGCGATGCGCTGGCTCGGGTCAAACGCCAGGCCCACACAGGCGACCAGACAAAGGATAAAGCCCAACACCGGCACCAGCGGGTACCACGGCGCGCGGTACTGCAATTCGCTCAGCGCCCGGCCCTGTTGCAAATGGCGACGACGGAAGACCAAGTGCGAGGCGCAAATGCTAAGCCACACCGCGACAACGGCAAACCCGGAAATGGCCGACAGCGCAACAAACACCGTATCCGGCGCAATGATGCTGGAAAAGAGCGCCAGCACGCCACCCAGCATACTCACCGATAACGCCACCAGCGGCACGCCGTTTTTCGTCACGCGAGAAAAACAGTGCGGTAACGTGCGTTCATTAGAAAGCGACCACAGCATGCGCCCGGAGGCATAAAGCCCCGAGTTCGCGGCCGACAGAATCGCCGTCAGAATGACAAAGTTAAAGATATCCGCCGCATACGGAATCCCGACTTTTTCGAAGACCAGCACAAACGGACTTTTCTCTACGCCAGCCTGCTGCATGGGGATCAGCGCCGCCAGCACAAAAACGGTGCCAATAAAGAAGATAATCAAACGGGCAATGGTGGTGCGAATGGCAACAGGAATAACCTTGTGCGGATTTTCCGTTTCCCCGGCGGCAATGCCAATGAGTTCAGTACCTGAGAAGGCGAAGTTCACCGCCACCATGGTCATCAGGATTGGCAAGCCACCGTGGGGGAACCAGCCTTCAGCGGTAATGTTATGCAACCCTGGCGCCGGTGAACCGTCCTGCATCGGGATAAAACCAAAGATGGCTGCACCGCCGAGAATAATGAAAGCAATAATGGTGATCACTTTGATCAGCGAGAACCAGAATTCACCTTCGGCAAAGAAGCGCGTAGAGATAACGTTTAATCCGAAGATCAGCACGCAGAACAGTAAACACCACACCCAAATGGGAACCTGCGGAAACCAGTATTGCATACAGAAGCCAGCGGCGGTAAAGCTGGAACCGAGCGCGACTGTCCAGGTAAGCCAGTAAAGCCAGGCGACAGCATACCCGGTTGCCGGGCCGAGATAGCGGGAGGCGTAAACATGAAATGCCCCGGTTTCCGGCATTGCAACGGAGAGTTCGCCGAGGCACTGCATCACCAGCCAGACGACCAGCGCACCAATCAGATAGGCCAGTAATGTTCCCGCCGCGCCGGTGGTCGAGATGATATAGCCGGTGTTGAAAAATAGCCCTGTGCCAATGACGCCACCCAGCGACAGCATTATCAGGTGACGCGTTTTCATGGTGCGCTTGAGTTGCCCACCTTGTTGTTGTGTTGTTTGCATTATGACCTTCTAAACGTATGGACATCTAAACATCCAGATGAAGGTGTTGTTATACCGCGTATGGTGGGGAAATGCAAAATGGGGGGAGTGTGCGCGCTGATGCCCTCACCCCGGCCCTCTCCCACAGGGAGAGGGAGAAAACCGGCGCAGCACTTAGCAATGTGCACAATCGGTCCCCTCTCCCACAGAGAGAGGGAGAAAACCGGCGCAGGACTCAACACCGTGCACAATCAATCCCCTCTCCCTTGAGGGAGAGGGTTAGGGTGAGGGGAAATGTGCGCACCGATGCCCTCACCCCGGCCCTCTCCCGCAGGGAGAGGGAGGAAACCGGCGCAGGACTCAACACCGTGCACAATCAATCCCCTCTCCCTTGAGGGAGAGGGTTAGGGTGAGGGGGAAAAGCGCACTACTCGTCGAAGAACCAATATCCCTGATTAATCAACGCCGTCAGCTCATCAGCGAACACCGGGTTAGTTAACGCCTCGCCCAGCTCAGCTTTACCAAGCGTCGTATAACGGGAGAGCGCATCAGCCGCCGCCGCGTCACTGACATCCAGCGGCTCACTGTTAACGAAAACGCTGCCGTTCACGCTCAGCACACGCAGTCCGTTCAAACGCACCAGCGTTTCTCCGTCCATCAGCGCGTCTACCACTTCCTGTGGCGCGTAAGGCGGCTCTGCCGGGGCGATATCCAGCTCATGGCGCGGCGTGGTGACAAAGCTTCCGAACCACTGCTTAAAATCGTCCGGCTTGCTGATCATCTCGATCATCATTCCGCGCAGGCGCTCAAGTTCATACTCTTCAATGCGCCCTGCGTGATCGCGCACGGTCAGATCCGGATCGCTGTAGTGTTCGCTGCCGAGATCGTTTTCCAGCGCGTAATCAGCAAAGCTGCTGATCAGATCGCGTCCGTTAGGCCCACGGAAGCCAACGGAATAGTTCAGCGCCGTTTCGTGGGTGAAACCGTCGTGCGGGAATCCCGGCGGAATATAAAGGATATCGCCCGGCTCCAGATCTTCATCGATGATCGGTTCAAACGGATCGACATGCAGCAAAGCCGGATGCGGACAGAACTGGCGCATCGGCAGTTTGTCACCCACGCGCCAGCGGCGGCTGCCCATGCCCTGAATAATAAACACATCATACTGATCGATATGCGGGCCCACGCCGCCGCCCGGCACGGAGAAGGAGATCATTAAATCATCCAGACGCCAGTCCGGCAGGACACGGAACGGGCGCACCAGCTCCGCCGACGGTTCGTGCCAGTGGTTTACCGCCTGCGCCAGCAGCGACCAGCCCGTCTCACCTAAGCCATCGAAATGCTCAAACGGGCCATTGCTCGCCTGCCATTTTCCGTTGGCATGGCTTACCAGTCGACTGTCGACTTCGGGTTCCATCGCCAGGCCAGCCAGTTCATCCGGGGTGATCGGATCAACAAAGTCAGCGAACGCTTTCTTCAGTACAACAGGTTTTTTCTGCCAGTATTTCTCAAGAAACTCCGGCCAGTTAAGGTTAAGTTGATAAGCCATTTTTCATACCATCAGTGAGCAAACAGGCCTGATTATACGGAGCAGAGGAACAGCGCCGCCTTGTCATGGGTCAATCGCGCGCGATATGACCATTTCGCGACACACGTAGCGGCAACAAGCGGGCTCGCGGGTTACTGCGCCGCGCAGATCCGGGGATGATCGCTGGCGACCGCCATGCGCAACAACAGGCGATGACCAATATCGTTCTGCCAGTTAAAACTGTTTTGCAGTACCACGATGGCGTTGCCGTGGCGTTTATCCAGGCCGATATAACTGCTGTACCCCCCAATAAAACCGGATTGGTAAAGCAGCGTTTGACCATAGGCGGAATAGCCGAGCCAGCCCAGGGCCGCGGCATTGTCATCACTCTGGAAGCGGCGAAGTGTCATGGCATCGGCAAATGCGTGATCCAGTTGGGTGTCACCGGAGCCGGAGAGATGCGCCTGCAAATAACCCAGCAGATCGTTTCCTGTTGACCATAGCGACGCGGCGCCGACCATATCATGGCTGAAGCGCCACTCCGGTACCACTTCACCACGGGCAATAAACTTAGGCTGGTCGCCCGCCTGACCACGCGCACGCAGAATATAACCGGGGAGTGTTTCCGGCACGTAGCCCGTGTGCAACATTTTTAGCGGGGTGAATATATCCTGCTGTGCCATTTCGGGAATCGTTCGCGAGGCACTTTGCTCAAGCGCACTGTCTAAAATGGCGTAACCCAGATTGGAATAATTCACCTGAACGTTATCCGGCGCGCGGAAGGTGCTGAGATAATCCTGATACTCACCGCGATCCAGGTCATCGTAAAACTGTTCACCGGTAAAAACATAGCGCACCAGTTTACCCAGCATCGGTAAATCAAAAGCCTGTCTTGGCAAACCCGCCGTATGGCTGGCAAGTTGCTCGACGGTAATCTTTTGCGCGTCCGGACTCAGCTCTTTCGCAGAAGGAAATAATTCGTGGAGCGTCGAATGCCACGTCAGCTTATTTCTCTGCACCTGTAGGGCGGCAATTTCGGCGGTCACGCCTTTAGTCACCGACCCTAAAGCGAAAAGCGTATCGCCGGTAACCGGCACGCGTCTATCGGAATCCGTAAAACCATAGCTGAAGAGTTGTGGCGGCTGATTATGTGAAATCACGCCGATCACCAGCGCGGTGGAACGCTGGCGAGCAAAATGATTGCGGGAAAGTTGCGCTATTTGGCGGTCGAGGGGGGCGTCGCAGAGCGTGTGTAGTGAAGTATTGGTATCCAGCGTGTCAACGGGATTGCTGGAAAGCGAGGAGTGACAGCCTGTCAGGAACATGCCCATCAGAAGGGTTAACGGTAATGGGATGGTCTTCAGCAAAATCTCACTCTTTCCTGCGCTGCGCACTTTTTCGACGCGCAATAATAAAGGAATGACAGAGATAAGGACAGCAGGAAAAAGGCTAAAAATTATTTGCCGAATAACATAATGTCATCCGGCAAATAACAGGCATTGAGGGTTGTAAAGCTTACGCCAGCGTCAATGCTGGCGTATTCAGGCTAATCAGAACTGGTAAACAGCGCCGATACCGACCTGGTTATCTGTATTCAGACCCTGACGCTGAACATTGGCATTATCGCTGTCGAGCAGGTTGATTTTATAATCTGCATAGACGGCCATGTTTTTATTGAAGTAGTAGTTCGCGCCAACTTCGATATATTTCACGATATCCATATCGCCGGAGCCATTATGGTCGCCGCGAGACTGCAAATAGGCGATGGATGGACGTAGACCGAAATCAAACTGATACTGGGCTACCAGTTCGATGTTTTTGGTTTTATCGAACGCGATGGTATTGGAATCATACGAACCACCGGTCATGTTACGGGTTTCCGCGTAGGTTGCCGCCAGGTACAGGTTGTTCGCGTCATATTTCAGACCACCCGCCCAGGCTTCTGCGTTTTCTGCGGTGTTTTGAGTACGTGTCTGCTGCTGGTCGGTACGCTTAGAACCGGAGTACGCCGCGGAAGCCGCGAAGCCTTCAGCAAATTCGTAGGATACGGAACCGCCCCAACCTTCGCCGTTCTGCTTCAGCACGTTATCGCGACCATTGTTGGTTTCACCGCTGCCACCGTTCTTGCCCTGGTACTGGATAGCAAAGTTCAGGCCATCAACCAGGCCGAAGAAGCCGGTGTTACGGTAGGTCGCGAGGCCGTTCGCACGACCGGTCATGAAGCCGTCGGTCTGGGTGTAGGAGTCCCCGCCGAACACCGGCAGCATATCGGTCCAGGCTTCTACGTCGTAGATAACGCCGTAGTTACGACCATAGTCGAAGCTGCCGTATTCGCCTGCGTTCAGGCCGGCAAACGCCAGACGGGTTGCGGTGTCCGCACCGTCTTCGGTTTTGTTACCCTGAATGTTGTATTCCCACTGGCCGTAACCGGTCAGTTGGTCATTGATCTGCGTTTCCCCTTTGAAACCGAAACGAACATAGGTGTTATCGCCATCGGCACCTTTGTCGTCAGAGAAAATATGGCGAGCATCAACCTTGCCATATAAATCGAGTTTATTTCCGTCTTTGTTATAGATTTCTGCTGCGTGTGCTGCGCCTGCGGCCAGAATGGCAGGAATAACGACTGCGAGAATTTTTTTCATATTAAGCCACCATCATTATATTTAGTTTTAAGAGTATGAACGGTGCAAATTGACTATTCATACGTGCTTCTTTGTGAAGCGATTCATACGTTATTGAAATATTCAGAAATGGACAGCGGGTACATGTAACAAAATGTAAAAACAGGATCAAGTTGGCTTATTTGATGTATGAATTCGAAATTAGACAATCCTGATAAAACATTTTATTAACGTAAAATGATCATGCACTAAAATAGTACACAAACGGTAAACATGAATATTTATAGAATATAATTTCGGGTGGTATTATCAGGTGGAAAATAAAAAACAGGGGAATTAGTGGGAAATTGGGAGGGGAGTGGGTTTGTGAGCTTTCCCCCCTCACCCCGGCCCTCTCCCTCAGGGAGAGGGAGAAAACCGCGCTAATTTAACCATTGGCACACGCTCAGGGAGAGGGTTAGGGTACCATCACCGCTCGCGTAACGCTTCCTGCACTTTATTAAACGGTTTAATCAAATAATCGAGTACCGTTTTACTGCCGGTGCGGATATCCACCGTCGCAATCATGCCCGGAAAAATGGGGGATTTATGGCCATTTTTATTCTCAACAAAGTTGTGGTCAGTGCGAATATAAACGCGGTAATAGTAAACATCGCGCTTCACATCATCCTGAATCGTATCGGGCGATATCATGACAACTTCACCACTCAGCCCTCCATAAATGGAATAATCATAAGCGGTAATTTTTACCAACGCTTCCTGGCCGGGATGGATAAATGCGACATCTCGCGGTGAAATATGCGCTTCAATCAGCATCTGATCGTCAAGCGGTACCATACTCATTAATTTGCCATTCGGTGGGATGACGCCGCCCACGGTGGTCACTTCGATATCTTTTACAATACCAGTGACCGGCGCAGTAAATTCCAGACGATCGAGAGAATCGGTACGTCCACGAATGACGGATCGCTGAGCCGCAATTTCCTCCTCCGTTTTCGATAATTCCTCACGCGCCCGAACATAATATTGCGTGTTCATTTCGGTGATACGGCTGTTAAGATCGTTTTTTTGCCGTTGCAGACGCAGCACTTCCACATCACTGGCCGCCCCTTTGCGCACTAACGGTTGGGTCATCGCCAGTTCGCGATCGACCAGCACGATGCCCTCACGCAGCCCCTTAATGCCTTCCGTTAAACTGCTGCGACGTGATTCATACAGACGCGTTTCCTGCGCGATCAACGAAGAATAATGCTGCAACTCTTCCGGGAAGGTCAGAGGGGTATCGTTGACTTCCGCATTCAACCGCGCGGCGCGCGCCAGCGCAGCGTTGTAGCGAGAAATACTCTCCTGCACGCCGGACTCCGTTTTGGTACGGTCGAGCTGTGCCAGCACCTGCCCACGTTCAACGATATCGCCCTCTTTCACACTCAGGCGCGTTAAAATGCCGCCTTCCAGCGACTGAATAATCTGTTCGCGGGAGGAAGGCACCACGGTTCCGCTACCGGTCGTCACCTCGTCGAGTTCAAAAAACCAGGCCCAGACCACAAAAAGCGCCAGCAGCAGGGCCAGCGCCCAGGCGACAATCGTCGCGCGCGGCAAGGGAGGCTCATTGAAGTGTCCATCATAGAGATCTTCGCGTCTCATACCGTCTCCTCCTTGCTGCTGTCCGCCGCCGAGCGATTCAATGTGGCACGCCGAACGGTCTGTGCCGGTTTTGCCGCCTCAGCGGGACGTTGCTGCTTAAGAATGATATCGCGCGGGCCATCCATAACCACTTTGCCCTTATCCAGCACGATAATGCGATCGACCAGATGGAGGATCGCCAGGCGATGGGTGGCAATCACCAGCGTGCGACGGCCAATCCATTGCTCAAGATGCCCAATCAAACGCTGTTCGCTAATTTCATCCAGCCAGGCCGTTGGCTCATCCATCAGCACAATATTCGGTTGCGTAATCAGCATGCGCGCCAGCAGCAGCGCCTGACGTTGTCCACCCGAGAGGCCAAATCCCCCTTCCAGAATTTGATAGTTGAGGCCATTTTTCTGCTGACGTACAAACTCCAGCGCCCCGCTCATGGCCAGCGCGCGTTGGATATCGTCATCAGAGGCCAGCGGCCTGCCCATGGTGATGTTTTCGCGCACCGAGCCGAAAAAGAGACGCGCATTCTGGCTGAGAAACGCCATGTCACGCCGCACATCGGCAACATCCAGCAACGGCAGGCTGATATCATCAAGTTGAACCGTGCCTGTCTGCGGATCCTGCATCCCGGCTAAGAGTTGCAGCAGCGTACTTTTACCCGAGCCGTTGCGCCCAAGAATCGCCACTTTCTCACCGGCTTTAATCTCGAGCTTCGGTATCGTCAGGACGTTAACTTTTTCCTCTTCATCGTAGTAAAAACCCACATTTTCAAGCAGGTAGTTACCGTTCAGATTGGTACGATGCACGCGCTCGCGCGGCTCCGGCTGATCCACCGGGCGCTTCATCAGTTCATCAAGGCTTTTGCGCGCCACTTTCGCTGCCTGCCAGCGCGATAAGACACCAGAGATCTGCGCCAGCGGCGCGATAGTGCGCGAGGCCAGAATCGACGTTCCCACCAGCGCACCGGTGGTCATATCGCCGTTCATCACCAGATAGCAGCCCACCAGCAGCACCACTGCATAAACAATCGACTGCACCTCCTGCGTCCAGGTCATCAATAACCCCGTGAGCCAGCGCTGCTTCATGCTGATAGACGCGGCAACATCGTTACTGTTGTTCCACTGATTCTGGAAGCGGCGTTCGGCGCGCAGCAGTTTAATATCTTCAATGCCCTGCACCGCCTCCACCAGCGTGGCGTTGCGGATTGCGCTTTCTCGCATGCCGTCATTAGCCAGCTTCGACAGGGGTTTTTGAATCAGCATGCCGGGGATTAACAGCAGCGGGATTGCCAGCAGCACCACGAAGACCAGCGGGCCGCCAATCATCCACAAAATGAAGACAAACAACAGGAAGAATGGGATATCACTGACCGTACTGATGGTGGTAGAGGTGATCAGTTCTCGCACCGATTCCAGTTCACGCAACTGGGAAATAAACGTCCCGGTCGATTTGGAACGGGCGTTATTTTTCAGGCGCAAAGCGCGCGCAAAGACGCGATCCGAGATGCGCAAGTCAGCTCTTTTCCCAACGATATCGGAAATATGAACTCGAATCATACGCATGGTGAATTCAAAGGTAATCGCCAGCATCACGCCGCCAAACAGTACCCACAAGGTTGCTTCTGACTGAGAGGGCACCACGCGGTCATACACCTGCATCGAAAAAATCATGCCGCTCAGCGCCAGTACGTTAGCCACCAGCGCAGCCAGCATAATATCGCTATAACGACGCCAGTCTTTCAGCGCCAGCTGCCAGAACCAGTTTTTCTTATAGGGTTTGATGTACTCATCGACGCGCACGTCAGGAATGGTATCCTGCGGCCTCGCCACGGCCAGCGACGTCAGGCGGGAAGCCAGCTCGTCGCGGTTGACCACCGTTTGCTGCTCGCCGTCGCCGCTCATCAGCAGGATAAAATTGCCTTCGCCGTCCATGCGCGAGATCACCGCAACGGCGTCATTGTCGAGCACGGCAATCAGCGGCAGTCGCCAGGGGTCGATAAGCGTCAGGTCGGGCGGCGTGTAACGTAGCCCCAGCCCCAACTGGCGCGCGATATCTTCCTGTATTTCGCGCGCTGAATGATTGTGGCCCTGATTCACCGCAACGCGAACGTTCTCTTCGGAAAAATCGAGGCGATAGTGGCGGGCGACGCTGAGCAGCGCCAACAGCCAGGGTTCATGTTGTGTTCGTGTTCTCATTATTATCACTTCCTGTGGCAGCCTGGCAGGATAAGCCAGTGGTTTGTCCGGTTAAACCGTTCACCATTATCCCGGCCACGCGGTAAAGATTTGAAAACGGCTGACAGGATTTCTCCATTGCCGCTAAAGAACTGCAAAGACCCGCCGCACACGGCGGACGGGTCTGTTAAGGGTTTAGCCTACGATTAACTGATGGTTTGCCAGTAATGTCGCGAGGTCGGTTTGAACACCGTTCAGCGTCACCAGGGTGGTGAAATCGCCGCCCTGCCCGCTCAGGTCAACCTGAATCAACGTGTTGCTGCCTTCCGTGGTGACCTTCAGGTAGCTCAACAATTCGCTGTTCGGATCGTCCATCTGCGCAATGCCGTTGATGTAGTGCGCGCTTTCATTGGCGGTGTAGCCGCTGCCCTGAAGCAGATCGCTGAGATCGATACGATCCGAGTCTGCCGTCCCTTCCCAGGTGCCGAGGGTGAAGCCTTTCACCACATCGCTGCCGTTGCCGCCGGTCGCATCAGCCCCGTTGAGCAGTTTGTAGAGCAGCGTATCCTGACCGCCATTGCCGATGTTAAAGGTGTCGTTACCGCCGCGGCCTTCGAAGATGTTGTCGCCGGTGCTACCGGTAAACACATCGTTGCCGCCGCCGCCCGCCACGCCTTCAATATTGACGAAGGTCGCTTTGCCAAAGCCCGTTTCCTGCGCGTTGGCATTACTCAGATCAATCTTCAGCGCCGTATCGCCCGCCAGTTTGTAGTCCACGATGTCCATGCCGCCCGTCGAACTCCAGACGTTTTCATCGGAGACCACCACACTGCCGCCCGCACCGTTGTATACGTGCGTGCCCGCCGTGGCATACAGGGTGTCGTTATAGCCCGTCCCCATAATGCCCGTGGTGTTACTGCCATCACTGGCAGCCAGCGCGCTATCGGCGGCTTTATCTCCGCTTTCAGCCGTCAGGACGTAAGCGTGGTTTTTCTCCACCGCTTTCAGGCCAGACCACGTACTGTTGACATTTGCAACCGTTGTCAGCGCGCCGGAGTCATCAAAGGCAAAATTCTCGACACCGCCGTAGTGCTGGCCGTTCGCCAACAACACCGCGCTGTACGACTTGCTGGCATCCAGCCCGTAGAAGTAGACCAGCGCCGTCGAGTCGTTCATGTTGACGCCACCCTGCGGGTTGATGATTTGCGAGCTGACCACTTTGCCTGTGGCTTCATCAATCAACAGCACCGTGTTGCCGTAGAAGATGTTGATGCCGTTGGCGTCGGTGAGACGCAGAATCATGCTGGTGCCGTCTTTGATGACGCTCTTGTTTTCGACGTAGGCGGTTGCGCCACCCTGCGCCCTGAATACCACCAGGTCGCGGTCGCCGTCATAGTCGAGGTCAATCGCCAGGCCGCCGGTGCTCACGTAGGTTCCGCTCAGGTTGGCGTTCTGCAGCAGCGTCTGCGGCATACTCCAGTTTACCTGTCCGGTGTTCACGTTCGTTCCCTGGTTAGTCCATAGCGCAACGATGTTGTTCGCATTCCCCAGACTGGTATTGCCCCTTTCTCCGGCAATTTCGATGACATCCATCTTGCCGTCGCCGTTCCAGTCCACGGCGATAGAGGTCATGCTGCTGATCTCATCGCCGAAGTTTTGCACGCTGTAACCCGCCCCAACACCATTGGAGGCAAGGGTTAAGTTTCCTTTACCATCGTTGTAGTAGATTGCGCTGTTGGCACCATAGCTTCCACCTTGTCCACCCAGTCCGCCAATGAACAGATCCATAAAACCATCACCGTTCAAATCTGCCCACATCATGGTGGTAAAGCGGTTAGCCGTCGTGCCGGTATTACCATAGAACACATCGGTAACGACCTGCGTATTCGTCAGCGTCATATTGCCGGCATCATTCACGCCGTTGCTGACAATCACCAAACGTTTGTCCGACGAGCTCGAACCACCTTTCGATGTAACGTTGCTGCCGCCCGTACCGTGATATGCCAGATCCACATACCCATCGTTGTTCAGGTCAACACCCGACAGTTCACGGCTAGGCTGAGCGTTGTTGTTGTTGGTCGAGGCGACGCCGTCCTGGGTCGTCGGTGAGTAAACATAAGCCCCCGTCTTATCGAACCCAAGAATGGTTCCGTCGGTGTTCATGACCAACTGAGAGTCATAACCCCCCCGAGCTTCGGAGTCATTAGGCGTTCCATCACCATAGGCAACATCAACGAAGCCATCGCCATCAAAGTCGATACCCACAATGCCTGCCCACCATGAGTAGGTGTTGGCGTTACCGTCGTTGGTTTGTCCGTTAACCCCGTAAGATCCCACCTGGAACGTGGTGTACGTGCCGTCGCTGTTGTACTTAAACGACTGTTGCCCGTTAGCGTATTCCGTATCCGATCCTAACAAGTCCATCAGGCCGTCGCGGTCAAAGTCGATAAACGACGACGATTGCTGGCGGTCGGTTCCGTTGAGCGACACGGAGTTAAACGATCCCAGCGTCGAAGACGTGGTGCCATTCTGCGTAAAGATGGTGGAGTTGCTCAGAATGCGCCAGGTTCCGTCCTCACCAATGGTCATCGCTGTACCGCTGTCACTGCTGGTGGCCGCCGTAGAACTAAAGCTGATCACCGGTGCCGCCGAAACGGTCAGTTCACTGCCGGTTTTATCCCGGCTGATCTCCTGACCATCTTTGTTGAACAGCACGGCGGTGACGTCATAGGTGTCGACATTCAGCGCATGCGAATCCTGCAACTGCACATACCAACTGTTTTTGTTCGGTTCAATAACCACATCGCCCGTGCGTGAGCTATAGGTTGTACCGGCAATCGTCACTTCCAGATACTCATCCGCATAGCGGTTAAAGTTCAACGTACCGCTGATAATCGGCGTCGAATCCAGCGTATCCTGGGTGTTGATGGTGATTGGCAGCTCAACCGTAAAGTTCATCACGTCAGAGAGCGTGCCCTCGTTACCTGCGGCGTCAACAACCGCTGCCTGATAACCGTAGGTCTGACCATCGCGCAGCGGTTCCGTCAGCGCAAACATCCACTCCGTACCGGTCACGCTGGCGCGGCCCAGATAGTCGCCGTTGCTGTCATAAACCCGGACAAACTCGCCCGTTTTCAGCGCTTCAAGTAGCGTGCCGCGCAGTACCGGTAAGCGTTCATCGGTGACGGTATTGGCGCCGAAGTTTCCGGTATCCGACCCGGTATTATCGGTGTAGCCCACCACTTTGGTGACGCCGCCCGGTGCATTGGTATCCACCGTGACAATCTGCTGTGTCGTCTGCCCAACGTTTCCGGCGTTATCGACAACGCGCAGCTGATACAGGTTTTCACCGTCATCCAGCAAGCGTGTGTCGATATAGCGCCAGTTCGTGCCGTTGACCACCACATCAATCCAGGTTTTGCCACCGTCGAGGCTTATCTGGGCGCGTTCATCTGCGCTCAGTTCCGCCCCCAGCGTACCGTACAGGGTGATAGAGGTGTCATTGGTCAGGAAGTCACTATCGCTGTACCCGGTATCATCCGAAATGCTGTCCACCGTAATGGTTTTCGCATCGTCCGGCTTGACCGTGTCGATGGTGACCGTCGCGCTGTCCGTCGCCCCGACGTTGCCCGCCGCATCGACCACGCGCACCCAATACTCGTGGTTGCCATCGTCCAGAACCTGGGTGTCGTTGTAGTACCAGGAGGTGCCGATAGTGACGGTATTCACCCAGGTCACGCCGCCGTCCATGCTGATCTGTACGTATTCACCCGGCTGGAGCGTGCTCACCAGCGAACCGTGGATCGTCAGCGTTTTATCGTTAGTGATAAAGTCGCTGTCGCTCAGACCGCTGTCTTCCGAGATATGCGTGATGGTGACCAGGTTCGTCATATCCGGGCGTACCGTGTCGACCGTGACGGTTTTGCTGGCGGTCTGGCCGACGTTGCCCGCATCGTCAATCACACGGAGCTGGTAGGCGTACGTACCATCATTCAGCTTCGCGTCGTTGGCGTAGATCCAGTCGGTGCCATTCACTTCAAGCTCGATCCACGCGCCGCCGTTGACACGAATTTGCAGATGTTCGCCCGCCTTCAGCCCTGCGCCCAGTCGTCCTTCCAGCGAGTAGGTCTGGCTGGACGTAATAAAGTCATCGTCAGCAATCCCTGTATCGCTTGAAATGCGGTCGATAATGATGCTCTGGCTGGCGTCAGGCGCGACGCGATCAAGTACCACGTTCTGGCTGTCGGTAGCACCGACGTTGCCCGCCTGATCGACAACGCGCACCTGATAGTTATGCGTACCGTCTTCAAGCGTGCGGCCATCGGCATAACTCCACTGGGTGCCATTGACGACCAGATCAATCCAGCTTACGCCGCCATCAAGGCTGATTTGCGCTTTATCACCGAGGCCCAGTGCCGCGCCGAGTTTACCGTTCAGCACCACATTGCCAACGTTGGTAATAAAGTCGTTGCCGACTAACCCGCTGTCGCTGGTCAGGCTATCAATCGAGATAGCCATCTGCGGTGGCGTCAGATCAACGCTGATGCCGTGGACGCTTTCCCCGCTGTTGCCAATGGTGTTAGTGACGCTGGCTTTGATCTCATAGGCATTGCCGTCGGTCAGCGCCATCAGTGCCACTGTACCCACCAGCACCGACCAGATCCCGCCCGCCTGCACGGTGGTTTCATAGGTGACGTTATTGAGCGTCACTACCACCTTCTGTCCTTGTGGTGCCGTGGTGGTGCCGGAAATGGTCAGGCTCTGCCCTCTTTCGGCGGCGTTGATCACGTCATCCTTCGCGACGGTATTGATGGCGATAACCGGTTTCTCGCCGCTCAGGGTCACTTCATGGGTGCCACTTCCGGTGTTGCCTGCGGCATCTTTCACGGTCGCGGTAATGGTGTACTTGCCATCCACCAGGCCGACGAAGTCGAGCGCCGGTACGGTGACTTCCCAGCTTTCATCCGCCGCCACTTTCGCTGTATAGGTGCGTCCAGCGAGTTCCACGGTGATGGTCTGACCGGCAGCGCCTTCCGCTTTACCGCTCACTTTCTGCGCCACGAGCTGTTCCGGCTGGTTCACCAGGTCGTCCCCGGCGACAACGTTAATCGTCACCACGGGCGCCACGGTATCGACAACGAAGGTCTCGCTGTTGCTACCCAGGTTGCCTGACGCGTCGCTGACCATCGCATCCACCTGAATCGTACCGTTGCCCATAAGGGCCACATCCGCTTTCGGGATCGTGGTTTGCCAACTGCCATCGCTGTTTACCGTCGCGGTATAGCTCTTGCCATTGACGGTGAGTGTCAACGTCCGCCCGGCTTCCGCCGTCGTAGAGCCGTTAATCACCAGCGCCTGCCCCTGCTCGAGCGCGTTGAGCAATCCGTCGCCCGATACCGGGGCGATGATGATTTCCGGCGGCGTAGTGTCAACCAGCAGAGATTGCCCCGCCTGGCCGATATTGCCCGCGCTGTCTTCCGCACTCACCGAAATGGTGTAACGCTGGCCGTCCGTCAGCAAGGCCAGATCGGCTTTCGGGATAGTCGTTGTCCAGCGATCGCCCGTTACCGTTGCCGTATAGTTCTTACCGTTCAGGGTGATCGTCACTTCGCTGCCTTCCGCCAGGCCGCTGCTCGACCCGGTCAGCGTCAATGTTTTCCCCTGCTCGCTGGCGTTCAGCACGCCATCGACTGCCGGAGTATCCATCGTCAACAGAATATTGGAGGTGTTCACCGTAACCACTTTGCCCTGGGTGGTGGCGTTGCCCGCACTGTCGGTGACGGTTGCGCTGATATTGACCGTGCCGTTGTTAAGCGCGGAAACAATCTGCGCCGGAACACCAATGCTCCATTTGCCATTGGCATCCACCACCGTGCTGACGGTGTAATCGCCCACGGTGACGGTGACCTGATTGCCGGCGACAGTGCCGCTCGTCGTCCCGCTGACCACCAGAGCCTGACCATGCTCTACCAGGTTAATGATGTCGTCGCCCGCCGTGATATCGAAACTCACCGTTGGCGCCATGATATCGACCGAAACCGTCTGGCTGAGGGTGGCCGGGTTACCCGCCGCATCAGCGATAGTGACCGTGCAGGTATATTGCCCGGTAGCCAGCGTTGCCAGCGCGTCTGGGGACAGATCAACCTGCCAGGTGCCGTCAGCCAGTACGCTGCCGCTGTAGTCCACACCATTCAGCGTCAGGGTAACCGTTGTCCCCACCGGGGCGTTGGTGGTGCCCGTGACCACCACACCGGCTTCGGCTTCAGCGATATTAATCACGTTATCCGCTGTTATCGGGTTCAGCGTGATGTGCGGCGGCGTGGTATCCACCTGATATTCATGGCTGGTGCTCGCCGGGTTACCGACTTTGTTGGTGACCTCAACCGACAGTTGCGCCGTGCCATCACGCAGGGCCGAAAGCGCTGCCGCTGGAATAGTGTGACTCCATGCGCCATCAGCACCAACCGTGGTGGTGTAGACCTTGCCGCCAAAGGTCAGGGTGACGGTTTGCCCCTGTTCAACGCCGGTGGTGTTGCCACTGAGCGTAAGAGGCTGCTTCATCTCCAGCGCGTTAAGGACGTTGTCATCGGTAACGTCATTCACCGAGACGGAGACAGGCGCGAGATCAACGGTGACTTCATGACTAATCTCAACCTTATTTCCCGCCGCGCTGCTGGCGCTGACGGTCATTTCCAGTTTGCCTTCATTCCACTGCTTCACGTCCGCCGCATCAATACCGACAGACCAGCTACCGTCTGCGGCCACCACGCCGCTGTAGCTTTTCGCGCCGATAACCAGCGTGACTTTCGCGCCAACCGGCAGATCCTCACTGCTGCCTTTCACCACCAGCGACTGGTTATGTTCGCTGAGGTTAATCACATCGTCGCCCGCCACGATATCGAAACGGATCCCCGGTTCGTTGTAGTCCACCATAAAGTCATGCTGGGCAGTGCCGAGGTTGCCGTGGCCGTTGGTGACACTGGCGGTGATCGTCAGTGCGCCATCGCCAATCGCGGAGAGTTCGTTCGCCGGGATTGTCGCTTGCCAGTTCAGGCTGGCGTCAACGGTCGCTTCATAGGTTTTCCCTGCCAGCAGAACGTACACAATGTCGTTTTCTGCCGCGCCGGAGACCTTGCCGCTCACCACGACCTCTTGCGCAGATTCATCCTTGTTAAGAGTGTTATCGTCGGTGATGGCGTTGATGGTAACGGTTGGCGCGCGGGTATCCACAACCAGTTGTGCGGAGCCCGACGCCGGGTTACCCGCTTCGCTGCTGGCGTTTGCCGTTACGGTGTACGTGCCGTCGCTAATCTGCGCCAGATCCGCAGGCGTCACTTCCAGCGACCAGTTACCGCTGGCATCAATTTGCGTGCGGTACGCTTTGCTGTTCAGCGTGACCGTCACCCACGTATCCGCCGCCAGACCATCACTGGTACCGTTAAGGGTCAGGTTAACGCCCTGTTCAACGGCGTTCAGTACGTTATCAACGGCAATCGCTTCAAACTTGAGCCAGGGTTGACCATTATCCACCACGATCGGGCGTGACTCGGTGCCGGTGTTACCCGCACTATCGGTAATCGAGACATTTACGTGCTGCTGACCCGCCCCCAGCGCCTGCATATCGGCAGCCGGAATGCCCACGCTCCAGTGCCCCTGTGCATCCAGTTGAGTGGTGTAATATTTGCCGTCCACCTCCACGCTCACGCGATCGCCCGCCATGCCGCCGACGCTGCTTCCGGTGACGACCAGCGCCTGGTTCTGCTCTGCGGCGTTGATGATGTCATCGCCGGAAATCAGGTCGATGGTCACCGTCGGCGCAACGGTATCAACGGTCAGTTGCTGCGTCGCGGTGCTGCTGTTACCGGCTTTATCGGTCACGCTAACGGTCACGCTGGCGCTACCCTGCGGCAAGCTTGCGAGTGCATTACTGGCAAGTGTCAGGCTCCAGCTGCCATCGCTGTTCACCGTCACCGGGTCGCCATAAGACTGGCCGTTAATAAGCACGATGACGCTCTGCCCTGCTTCAGCGCTGGTGGTGCCGCTGAGGGTGACCGCGCCTTCGACTTCGGCTTTATTCAGGACGTTATCCGCCGTCACCGCCGCAATCGTCAGCGTTGGCGCGGAAGCATCGACGCTGAATGCCCACTCGGCGCTGGCACTGTTGCCATGCTGATTGGTGACGCTGGCGGTGGCATTTGCCGTGCCATCGCGCAGTGCGTTCAGTGAACCTGTCGGCACGGTAAACTGCCAGCTTCCGTCATCCTGCACCTGTGCGGTCCAGGCTTTGCCCGCCAGCATCACGGTGACGGTCTGTCCGCTTTCCACGTTGCGGGTTGAGCCGCTCACCGTCAGCGCTTCGCCGCGCTCAATCGCGTTCAGCACGTTATCGGCGGTAAAGGTATCGATGGTTATTGCCACCGGCGCGATATCTACCGTGATTTGGTGATCCATTGCGGTTGTCGTCCCGGCGCTGTTCTGCGCTGTAGCGCTCAGTTGCACCGCGCCCGCACTCCAGCCTGCGACCACATTTTGTGGCACAGAGACGGCCCAGCTACCGTCAGCGTTGACACTTCCGGTCCAGCTTTCACCCTGACCGTCGGACAGGGTAACGATGGCATTTTCGGCCAGCCCGCTACTGGTTCCCGTCACCGCCAGAGCATGGCCCTGCTCAATGCTGTTAATCACATCATCACCGGCAACCGTATCAAAACGGATCCCCGGCGTACCGGTATTGACCGCGATATCACGGCTGTCCGAACCGGTATTACCGTGCGCATTCTGCACGCTGGCATCGATAGTCAGCGGGCCGTCACCAAAACCGGCAACGTCGGTGCTCTCGACGGTGACCGACCAGAGACCATTCGCCTCAACGGTGGTGTTGTGCGTTTTGCCCGCAACAATTACCTGCACGCTATCGCCTGGCGCAGCGCCACTCACCGAACCGGAGATCGTCAGATTTTGGCCCACTTCGCTCGCGTTAATCACATCATCGCCCGCGACCAGATCGATATGTACCACCGGCAGGCGGGTATCGACCTGCAACTGTGTGCTGCCGGAAACCGGGTTACCGTTGGCACTGCTGGCGCTGGCGCTAACCGTATAGCCCGCATCACCCAGCAAGGCCAGATCGGACGGCGCAACCGACAGTGACCAGTTGCCGCCGTTATCGGTTTGCGCGGTATATTCGCGCCCGCCGAGTTCGACGGTCACTGTTGCCCTCTCTGCCAGACCGCTGCTCTTACCGCTGATAACCAGGTCGCTTCCACGCTCGATGGCGTTAAGCACATTGTCATCGGCAATATCATCAAAAGTCAGCGTCGGCACACCCAGATCGACCTGATAGTCTTTCGTGATAGACGAACTGTTCCCGGCGCTGTCGGTAATGGTGACCGTCAGTTCGCCGCTGCCGTTCGGCAGGGTCGCCATATCTTCTGCGGTGACGCCAATGCGCCATGTGCCGCTGGCATCCACCTGTGTGGTATACGGTTTGTTATTAAACTCAACCACCACCATATCGCCCACTTTCGCATCAACGGTCGTACCACTGATCACCAGCGCCTGGCCTTTTTCCGCCGCGTTGATGATGTTATCGGCGGTCAGATCGTTTACCGCCACTGTCGGAGCCTGGGTATCCACCAGGAAGGTGTGGTTGCCGGATGCCGGGTTACCCGCCTTATCGCTCACGCTGACGTTAACCGTGGTTAACCCCTGCGCCAGATGACTGAGCGCATCGGCGGCAAAGAGCGCAGTCCAGACGCCGCCTGCCGTCACCAGAGCGGTTTGCTCAACGCCGCCAATATTGACCGTGACCGTCTGGCCCACTTCCGCCGTGGTGGTGCCCGACACCGCCACTTCACCGCGCGCTTCCGTACCGTTCAGCACGTTATCTGCGGTAACCGCATCGATGAAGATCGTCGGCGCGGTGGTATCAATAACAAAGTTCAGGCTGTTGCTGGCGCTGTTGCCGCTGGCATTAGACACGCTCACCTGCACGACGGCATCACCGTCGCGAAGCCCGTTCAGCGCCCCCGCATCCAGCGTGACGCTCCAGGCGTTATCCTGCACCGTGCCGGTGAATTGCTTGCCGTTCACGGTCACCATCACGGTACGCCCGTTGTCGATGTTAGTGGTGTCGCCCGTCAGGACGATTTCGCCTGATTTTTCCGCACCGTTCACCACGTTATCTGCCGTCACCGGATTGATAGAAACGGAGGTTTCACGCAGATCCATCGCCACGGATTCGTTAATTTCAGCGCGATTGCCGCTGCCTTTCTCTACGCTCGCCGTAACGGTGATCGACGCCCCGCTCCAGTTTTCCATCTGGTCTGGCGTGAGTTTCAGCAGCCATGAACCATCAGCCAGCGTCGATGCTGTGCCTACCGCTTCACCATTCACGAGGACAGAAACCGTACTGCCGACCGGAATATCCGTGGTCGTGCCGCTGATGAGCAGATCGCTTGCCCTTTCAGCAAGGTTCAGGGTGTTATCTGCGGTGACGCTATCGATACGAATGCCCGGTTCGGTGCTATCAAGCGTGATACCGTGCTGACCGGAGCCGATATTGCCATGCCCATTGGTAACGCTCGCAGTAATGGTCAGCGGCCCGCTGCCCAGTGCAGAGAGTTCGCCTGCACCTAACTCGACCGTCCAGGTGCCGTCACTCTTCACGTTTGTGGTATGCGATTGCCCGGCGATAATCACCGTCACCACATCATTTTCAGCCGCGCCACTTACCGTACCGTTAATCGTCACGACACCGTTCATTTCGGTCATACCGATAATGTCATCGTCGGACACCGGCAGAATGGTGATCGTCGGTGCGCGGGTATCCACCAGCAGCGACGTGGTATCCGTCACGCTGTTTCCGCTGCTGCCTGCGGCACTAGCGGTCAGCGTATAATCCGCCTCCCCCAGTTTCGCCAGCGCTTCCGCCGGAACGGAAACCGACCACCCGCCGCCTGCCTCAGTCTGCGTCTGATAATTCACGCCGTTGAGCGTGACGGTCACCACCGTACCCTCGGCCAGTGAACTGATGCCTGATACCGCCAGAGGCTGCATTTGTTCAATGGCGTTAAGCACCCCGTCGGTGGACAGCGTATCAAAGCGCAGTGTCGGAATGCCGGTATCCACGTCAATGGTGTGTTCCAGCGACTGGCTATTGCCCGCGCTATCGGTCACGGTCACATTGATTTCATAACCGATACTTTCCAGCACGGCCATATCCGCCGCCGGCACGCCAACGCTCCAGTTACCGTTCGCATCCAGTTGCGTGGTGTACGTTTTACCGTTCAGCACCACACTCACTTTATCGCCCGTCGTGCCGTTCGTGGTGCCGCCGCTGATGACCAGCGCCTGGCCCAGTTCAGTGATGTTGATCTTGTCATCACCCGCCACCGTGTTGATGGTTGGCGTTGGCGCAACCGTATCAACCAGCACGGAATGGGTCGTTTCGGTGCGGTTGTTCGCTGCATCTGTAATGACCAGTTTGATGTCGTTCAGCCCGTCGTTCAGGTCGACCAGATCCGCTGCGCTCACATTCAATGACCAGCGACCATCACTCCCCACGACGGCGTCGTGCGTTTTGCCGTTCAGCGTCAGTGAGAGCGTCTGCCCGATAGCATCGCTGGTGCCGGTTAAGGTCAGCGTCTGGCTAAGTTCGGTACTGTTCAGAATGTTGTCAGCCGTCACCGGGTCGATGGCCAGCACCGGTGCGTGCGTGTCAACGTCGAAGGTGTGGCTGTTGGTTGCTTTGTTACCGCTGACTGTGCTGACGCTCAACTGCACAGTCACTTCGCCGTCGCGCAGCGCGGCGAGAGAACCGGCGGGAACGGTCGTGCTCCACGTGTTGTTATTCACCGTGGCGGTAAACTGTTTATTGCCCACGGTGAGGGTCACAACTTGCCCGTCTTCAATGCCGCTGGTTGTGCCGCTCAGCACCACCTCGCCTGCTTTTTCTGCGGCGTTAAGGACGTTATCGGCGGTGATCACATCCATCGCCACCGATACCGGTGCGTTGTCAATCTGCACATCCTGGCGGATGACAGCGACATTACCTGCGCTGTTCTCAACGGACGCCTCAACGGTAATTTCCCCCGTCCAGCCGCCAGCCACACTCTGTGGAACGCTGAATGCCCAACTGCCGTCCGGGTTAACGGTCGTTTGCCTTATATCACTACCGATAGTGACGGTGACCGTCGCCCCCGGCTCCACGCCGTAAGTCATCCCGGTGACCCACACATCCAGCGCCAGTTCCGCGATGTTCAGCACGTTATCGCCGGTCAGGGCATCGATACGGATCCCCGGTACACCCGTGTCGAGGGTGAAATCACGGCTGCCAGAGCCCACGTTGCCGTGGGCGTTGGTGATAGCCACGTCTGCCGTCAACGGCCCGTCGCCCAGCATCGCCATGTCTGCTGGCGTCAGGGAGACACTCCAGTTACCTGCGGCATCCACCGTTGCGGTTTTCGCAGCCAGGCCACTGAGGGTGACCACGACGCGATCGCCTGATACCGCGCCCGTTACGCTACCGCCGATAAGCACAGCCCCCTGCGCTTCCGTACTGTTAATGATGTCGTCGGCGGCGATGATAGAGACGGTCACCACCGGCGCTTGGGTATCGACCAGCAACGGTTCCGTGGTGGTCACGTTGTTACCATCACCCGCCACGGCGCTGGCGCTTACGGTGTAGTTTGCTTCGCCAAGCGTTGCCAGATCGGCTGCGCTCACCTCAACGCTCCATTTACCGGTGGCATCGGTCTTCGCGATGTAGCTCAGCCCTGCCAGCGTCACCAGCACCTCGGTGTCGGCGGGCAGATCGCTGGTTCCGCTAATGGTCAGCGGCTGGCCTTTTTCGGTTGCGTTGAGAACGCCATCTTCGGCAAGAGTATCGATGTCCAGTTGCGGCTTGCCGGTGTTGACGGTGAAGTCATGGATGACGGTCTGTTCGTTCCCGGCCCGGTCAGCAATCACGACCGTGAAGTTGTTGTCGCCTTCGCTAAGTTTGGCCATTTCGCTGGCCGGAATGCCAACGCGCCACTCACCGTTGCTGTCGACGACGGTGTGATATTCCACATTGTTCACGGTCACGATAACCGTGTCGCCCGGTGCGCTGTCTGTGCTGCCGCCGTCAATCACCAGTGCCTGGCCCTTTTCGGTGGCGTTGATGATGTTATCGCCGGTCAGTGGGTTCACGGTGACCTGTGGGATAACGGTGTCGACGTTCACCACGCTGTTCTGCGTCGTGCTGTTTCCGGCGACATCGCTGACGCTGACGGCAAACGATACGCTACCGTTGCTAATGCCGTCGAACACGCTGGCTGGCACATCCACCTGCCAGGTACCCTCGGCGTTGACGTCGGCCAGCAAGGTTTCATTCCCCACTTTCACCGTGACAGTCTGCCCTTCACCCGCGTTGGTATAACCGCTCAGGATCTGTGTCACCTGCGCTTCGCTGGCGTTGACAACGTTATCATCGGTCAATGGGTTTACCGAAAGCGTCGGCGGCGTAGTATCGAGAACGAACGTCCCGCTGGCGCTGGCGCTATTTCCCTGCGAGTTCGTCACGCTGGCTTCAACGGCAACGCTGCCGTCTTTAATGGCGGCAAACATCGCGTCGGTGACCGTCACTTCCCAGGTGCCGTCCGCTTTAATGGTGGTATCCAGTCGCTGGCCACCGACATACACCACCACCGGGTTACCTGCGGCAGTACCCACGCTGGTGCCGGTAAGCACCTGTTCCGTCGCCGCTTCGCTGGCGTTAATAATGTTATCGTTGCTGAACGCGTCAATCGCGATAGCCGGCCCGGCGGTCACTACATCCACATCGTGGCTGACAGAAATGGTGTTGCCCGAAATATTCGCGCCGCTAGCTGTCAGGGTGACCGTGCCGTCATTCATTGAACCGACGTATTCGGCTGGAATTTCGATGATCCACCGTCCGTCATTGCCGATCATGACGTCATCAGACGAGAAAATTTCGATATTGCCATCCATCAACGTCAGCGTGAACTTCGTCCCTTTCGCAATATGCTCACTGGTTCCGCTCACCCACAGAGACTGATTCAGCTCGGCGGCGTTAATGATGTCGTCACCTGCAACCGTGTTGAAACGGATCCCCGGCAGGCTGGCGTCGATAGTCATTTCGCGCTCGGCGCTGCCCTGGTTGTTATATTCATCCGTCGCGGTGACGTTGACCGTCAGTGCGCCATCGCCCAACCCGGAAAGGGTGTCAGCGTCGAGCGCCAACGACCAACGCGTACCGTCGTCCGTCAGCACCACCTGATCGCCTGTGAACGTCTGCCCGCCAATGGTGACGGTCACGCTACTCACCGCCACATCGGTGGAGCCGGTGATGACGATCCCCGCCGCCGCTTCAACATTATTCACCACATCATCAGCAGTGATGGCATCAATGGTCACGCGCGGCAGGCTGGTCTGAATATCCAGCGGACGGCTGGCGCTTCCGGTATTCCCGGCGGCATCCGTCGCGCTCACGCTGACGTCGTATTGATGGTTGTCCACCAGCGCCGGAAGATCTTCTTTCGGCACAATCGCCGACCAGTTACCGTTCGCTTCCGTTACGCCGTAGTAGGTCTTGCCGTTCAGACGAACGGTCACCTGTACGCCTGCGGTCAGAATATCTGACGTACCGGTCACGGTGAGATCCGTACCGCGCTCGTCGCTGCTCAGGAGATCGTTTCCGGCGATCTCGGCGATAGTCAGAACCGGTGCCGTCGTGTCAACGGCAAATGGGAAGGCGTCCGTCCCGACGTTGCCTGCGGCATCGGTGATCGTCACCTCAATCACATGCTCGCCATCATCGAGCGCCGCCAGATCGCTGGCTTTCACCCCGACGCTCCAGCGCCCGCTGCCATCCACGATGGTCGAATAGGTGTGATCCCCCAGCGTTACCACCACTTTGTCTCCGGCGGCCGCCCCTGTGCTGCTGCCGCTGATCACCTGCGCCTGACCCGCTTCGGTCGCGTTCAGCACGTTATCAGCCGTCAGGCTATCGAGAGTGATGGTTGGTACTATCGTGTCGATCAGAACACTGTGCTCCAGCGAGGTGCTGTTCCCGGCTTTATCCGTCACCGCGATGGTCAGATCGTGTGACCCCTGCGCCAGCGTGCTGGCATCAACGACCATGCTCCAGATCCCGCCCGCAAGTACCAGCGCCGTTCCCAGCGTCTGGTTGCCAACGGATACGGTGACCGTCTGGCCAACTTCCGCATTCGTTGTGCCGCTGAGGGTAACCCCTGCAGTGGCTTCCACGCTGTTGATAATATTGTCGCCCGCGACCGTGTTGAGGGTCAGCATCGGGGATTCGGTATCGACCACGAACTGGCGTTCCGCACTGGCGGTATTGCCGTGGGCGTTAGAGACAGAAACCTGAACCGTTGTCTGACCGTCGCGCAGCGCGCCCAGGTCTGAACCACTCAACGTCAGGCTCCAGGCCCCGTTATTCACCGTCGCCGTGTACTGTTTACCGTTCAGGGTGATGATGACATCGCGACCATTTTCGACGCCGCGCGTCTCGCCGGTCAGCGTTTGTTCAGCGCCTTGCTCCGCCGCGTTCAGGCGATCGTCGCCAAACAGAGTATTCACCGACACCGCGACGGCTTGCGTATCGACCTCAACCGTGTGCGCAATGTTTTGCACGTTGCCCGAGGCGTTGGTGCCGCTAACCGCAATCACCAGAGGGCCCTCCGGCCAGGTTTGCATCGTCTGCGGCGAGAAGAGAAGCTGCCAGTTCCCCTGGGTATCCAGCGCGGCATCGTAGTTCACGCCATTGATGACGATCGTCAGCCCTTTCAGGTTATCCAGCCCGGTTGATGTGCCGGAAAGCACCAGAGAATTGCCCAGTTCAATGGCGTTGATCACGTCATCGCCTGCCACCGTATCGACACGAATCGACGGATAGGAGACATCAAGCAGGATCTCACGGCTGGCGTCGCCCCGGTTACCGTTCTGGTTCTCAACCCAGGCTTTCACCGTCAGGTCGCCATAGCCAATACTCTGCAACGCCTCCGCGCTGACGTTCACCGACCAGGTACCATTCGCCTGCACAATGGCTTCAAGCGGCTCGCTGAGCCCGATATCGATATAGACTTTTTGCCCGGCTTCCGCGTTTACCACGCGACCGCTAATGGTCTGCTCGGTTTTGATTTCGTCATCGTTAATGACGTTATCACCGGCAATGGTGTCGATGGTCAGCAGCGGCAGCGTCGTATCCACCAGCACATCGTGGCTGACGGTTTTGTGGTTGCCCAGCGTATCGGTCACGCTGGCGGTCACGGTGTAACTGGCTTCACCCAGTCCCGATAATGCTGACGGCGGCACAGTGACAGACCAGTCGCCATCGACGTTTGCCACAGTGGTGTACAGCACGCCGTTCAGCGTGACGGTAATGGTCTGATTCGGCTGGTTGCTGGTGCCGGTGATCGCCAGATCCTGACCTTTTTCGTTCAGGTTGATGATGTCATCGCTGGCAATCGCGTTGATGGTGATTTCTGGCTGTGCGGTATTCACCGTGAAGGTGCTTTCCAGGCGGCCTGCGTTACCCGCCTTGTCCGAAACCGTCACCACCAGCGGGTTGCTTCCTTCGTTCAATGCGGAAACCGCAGAAGCCGGTAAGCCAATGCTCCATTTATTGTCGCTGTTCAGCGCGGTGGTGTAGTTTTTCCCGCCGATAGAAACCGTAATAATCGCCCCGGCTTCCGCATCACTGCACGTACCGCTAATGATTTGCGCCTGACCGTGCTCGGAAGCATTCAGGATATTGTCGCCGGCAATATTATCCACGGTAATCACCGGCGGCAGGGTATCCACATTGACGTCGGTCGTGATACGGGTTTCATTGCCCGCCAGATCGCTGACTTTCAGATTCAGTTCAAAACTGCCCTGCGGCAGTGCGCTCTGTGCTGCTGGCAGCGTGATGCTCCATGCACCGTTGTCAGCCACCGTGCCGCTAAACCACTCCCCGTTCCATTCAACCTGTACCGTTTGCCCCTGCTCTGCGCCGCTGAAGCCGCTGACCACAAAGCCGCCTTGCGCTTCGGCCAGGTTAATGACGTTATCTCCCGCGACGCTGGAAACGCTTAATGCAGGCGGAGTAACGTCAACCTCATACTGACGCCCCGCATCGGCCTGATTACCGTTAACGCTGCTGACGCTCACCTGCACGCTGGCGGAACCGTCACGTAGCGACGCTAAATCCTCCGTTGAAAGATCGACGTGCCAGCTTCCGTCATCTTCCACCCGAGCCTGATACTCATGCCCGGCAAAAGTCACCGTCACGCTCTGTCCGACTTCAATACCGGAGGTGCTGCCGGTCAACGTAATTCCGTTTGCACGTTCTTCAGCGTTGATCACGTTATCCGTTGTGACAGGATCGATACTCACCGCCACCGCGTTCAAATCAACCTGCGCCAGATGGCCGAAACTGCTGCCTGCGTTACCTGACATGTTCTGTGCGCTGGCGACGATACTCAGTTCGCCGTTTTGCCAGCGGCTGACATCCGTCTCCGGTACGATCACCGACCAGCGACCGTCGCCATTCACCTGCGTGGTATAGGTGGTGGTTTCCACCACGCCATCTCGCATTCCGGTAATGGTGACCGTGACATCATGCCCTTTCGCCACGCCCGTACTGGTGCCGCTGATGGTGATATCGCCCTGGGCTTCCAGGATGTTAATAACGTCATCACCCGCCACGGTATCAATACGCAGACCCGGTACACCAGTATCCACGCTCAATTCATAGACTGCGCTGCCGCTGTTGCCACGACCGTTAGTGACCGTCGCGGTCGCCGTTAACGGGCCGTCGCCAAAGGCGCTGAAGGTATCTTTCGGAATAGTGACCGTCCAGACGCCGCCGGTTTCAACCGTCGTCTCGAAAGTTTGTCCGCCCAACGTCACCACGACGTTACTGCCCACTTCGGCATTTTTCGCGGTACCGCTAATAAACTGATCCTGCCCGCTCTCTTCAAGGTTAATCACATCATCATCCGCCAGCCGCGTAATGGTGACCTGCGGTGAAGCGGTATCCACGGTGATCGGACGGCTGGTACTCTGATGGTTGCCCGTTTCGTCAGTGACGCTGGCGGTGATCGTATAGTTCGCTTCGCCCAGCGCGGCTAAATCCGCCGGAGGAACGGTGACCTGCCAGTTGCCATCGCCATCAGCTTTGACAGTGTAATCGCGCCCGTTCAGGGTCACGAGAATGTCGCGATCCGACTGATTGCTCGTACCCGTGATGGTGATACCTGCGGCTTTCTCTGCATCGTTAACCACATCGTCAGCCGCCACCTGATTAATGGCGATTAACGGCAGATCCAGCACCACTTCCACACTGCTGGTCAGCGTGTCGAAGTTGCCCGCGCTGTCGGTGACCGTAACCTCCAGCGGATATTCACCAGCAATCAGATTGCCTGCTGGCGGCACGCCCAACTGCCAGTTGCCGTTGTCGTCCAGCACCGTGGTGTAGCTTTTGTTATTGAAGGTGACGGTAACGAGGGAGCCCGGTTCCGCATTCAGGCAGGAGCCCGAAATAATCTGCGCCTGTTTCAGTTCAGTGGCGTTCAGTTTGTTGTCGCCGGTTACCGGCGTCAGCGTCAGTTCCGGTACCTGTGTGTCAACATTGACACTGTGCGTCTGGCTGCTGGTGTTGCCCGCCTTATCCTGCACGCTGACAGCCACGGTTTGCATCCCCTGCGCCAGCGTCGTGACGTCCTGCACACCATCGATGTGTACGCGCCAGGTACCGTCACTCGTGACGTCGGCGGTATAGGTGTCATCCAGCCATTTAACAATAACCTTCTGGCCCGCTTCGGCGTTGGTGGTACCGCTAATGTCAAAACCGGCCTCCGCTTCCAGCGCGTTGACCTGGTTATCCGCTTCAACCGTGTTGATGCTGATGGTCGGCGGCGTGGCGTCGATCACAAACTGACGTTCCGCCGATGCGCTATTGCCGTTGATATTGCTGGTGCTGACGCGGATGCTGGCCTCGCCCTCTTTCAGGCTGCCCATATCCACCGCGGCAACCTCAAGCGTCCAGCGACCGCCAGCCACTTCAACATCATAGCGATGGCCCGCGAAGGTAACCGTCACATACTGACCGTCTTCAATGCCCACCACCGCGCCGCCCAGAGTCAACGGCTCGCCGCGCTCGGTCAAATTGAGAACGTCATCCGCGGTGATAGGATCGATGGTGATCGCAGCCGCACTGAGATCCAGTTCAACTTTATGCTCAATGGCGCTTTGGTTGCCGTTGATGTTGGCAACGCTTGCGCCAATCACGACTTCGCTGCCGCTCCAGCCCGCCACTTCCTGCGAACCTATGTTGACAGACCAGCTTCCATCGGCATGCAGCGTGGTGGTGTGCGAAACGCCATTGATCGTCACAATCACATCCGCGCCCGCTTCCGCGCCCTGCGCCGTACCGCTGATCAGTAAATCCTGTTGGTGTTCGAGGATGTTGATAACGTCATCGCCCGACACGGTATCGATACGAATGCCCGGTTTGTCGATATCGATGGTGAACTGATACTGGCTTTGCGTACTGTTGCCATGTTCGTTAGTGACAGAGGCGGTCGCCGTCAGGCGACCATCGCCTAAGGCCTCCAGCATCGCCTTCGGAAGTTCCAGTTCCCAGGTACCGTTAGCCTCAACCCGCGCCTCATAATCCTGACCGCCGATGGTGATGGTCACCGTTTTTCCAGCTTCAACATTCTGGGTAGAACCCGTCAGCGTCTGCGCTGTGGCCAGTTCATCAATGTTGATGACATCATCACTATTGTTTTGCAGGCCGTCGATTTGCAGCACCGGGGATGCGGTATCCACCAGGATGGCCTGGCTTGCGCTGGCGCTGTTGCCCGCGGCATCAGTGACGCTGGCAACCAGCGTATAACCGGCCTCGCCTAACAGCGCCAAATCGGCAGGCGATAACGCGACCTGCCAGACGCCGCTGTCAGCATCGGTGGTGGCCGTGTAATTTTTGCCGTTGAGGGTCAGGGTTACCTCAACACCCTTCTGGTTGCTGGTGCCGGTAAGCGTAATGCCTTCGCCACGCATCTGCGCGTTGATAACACCGTTATTGTCTACCGCATCGATAGCGATTTCCGGCGCGGCCAGGGCGACATTGAAGTCATGGCTGCCCGTGCCAATGTTTCCGGCGCTGTCTTTGACGGTCACCAGAATAGTTTGCTTGCCTTCCTTGAGATCGAGGACGGAATCCGCAGGCATCCCAACGCTCCAGCGCCCGGCGGCGTCCAGCACGGTGGTGATGCTCCAGCTTCCTACCGCAACGGTGACAATATCGCCCGCCGCTGCGTCCGTCACGCTGCCGCTGATAATTTGCGACTGGCGATGTTCGGTGCTGTTCAGCGTGTTGTCGCTGCCGCCGACCTTATCAATGGTGACAACAGGCGCCTGGGTATCCACCAGCAGCGTTTGCGTGGTTGTCGTGCTGTTTCCGGCTTTATCCGTCAGAGTGACCACGACCTGCTGCGGGCCTTGCGGTACCTGCGCCGCATCCGCCGCATCGATCTGCGCGCTCCAGCTACCATCGGCCTGAACAACGACCTCGTACGCTTTTCCATTCCAGGTCACCTGACCTTTCTGGCCCATCTCCGCGTTGCTCTGGCCCTGAATGGTAAACCCGGCCGTGGCTTCTGCCGCGTTAATCACGTTATCACCGGTGACCGCATCGAGCACAATCGTCGGTGCACTGAGATCAACCTCGTAACCCTGTGCGCTGTGCGCCTGATTGCCGTTCTGGTTACTGACGCTTACCTGCACCGTCGCGTCACCTTCGCGCAGCGAAGCCAGGTCAGATGGCGACAGGGTGTAACTCCAGCCGTTATTTTCATCAACGGTGGTGGTGTACTGATGACCCCCAAACAGAATGGTCACAGTCTGGCCCGCTTCCACACCGGAGGTCGTCCCCTTCAGTACCAGCGGCTGCCCCTGCTCGGTGGCGTTAATCACGTTATCTGCGGTGACGTTCTCAATTGAGATAGCCACGGTATCGAGATCCACATCGATCGTATGCTGCCAGGAGCCGGTATTTCCGGCGTGGTCATCGACACTGGCATCAATCTTCAGCGCGTCGTTCGGCCAGCGTGCAACATCGGTCGCCGGAACGGTCACCGACCAGGTACCGTCCGCGTGCAGCGTGGTACTGTAATCCTTGCCATTCACGGAGACCAGGACAGCCGCCCCGGTATTCGCACCGCTTACCGTACCGCTGATCACTACCGGCGCGCCCTGTTCAATCAGGTTAACCACGTCATCACCTGCCACGGTGTCGATGCGGATCCCCGGAAGAGTGGCGTCAATTTCGGACTGATATTCGCCTGTGCCACGGTTGCCGTGGACGTTGGTGACTTCCGCCGTAAAGTTCAGTTCACCATCGCCCAGCGCGGTGAGTTCATCTTTGGTTAATTCGATGTTCCATTCGCCAGCACCGTTCACGATGGCGTCTTTGCTAATGCCGCCCACGGTCACCGTGACAGTGCTGCCCGCTTCCGCGTTGACCACGTAGCCCGTCAGGATCTGCCCGGTGTTGACTTCATCGAGGCTGATGACGCTGTCGTTGCCATCAAGCCCGGTGATCACCACCTGCGGCGCGGCGGTATCCACTACCACGTTATGGCTGGTTGAGGCGCTGTTGCCCGCGCTATCGGTCACGCTTGCGCTGAGGGCGTATTGCGCTTCGCCCAGCGCCGCGAGGTCTGCCGGGGTGATCGTGACAGACCAGTCACCCTGCGCGTCGGCGGTTGTCTGGTATTCACGCCCGTTGAGGGTCAGCGTTATCTGACGGCCCGGCTGGTTGCTGCTACCGCTCACCTCCAGGCTCTGGCCTTTTTCGATGGCGTTGATCACATCGTCGCTTGCCACACCGTGATTAATGGCGATTTCTGGCGCGGCAAGGCTCACGGTAAAGACATTTTCACTCTCACCGGTGTTACCGGCTTTGTCGGTAATGCTGGCGGTAATTTTCGCCTCACCTGCGGCAAGGGCCTGAATCTTGTCAGCCGCGACGCCGATGCTCCAGCGGCCAGCGGCATCCAGTACGGTGGTGAAGGTTTCTGTCTGTGCGTCACTGCCAGTGCCGTAGTACAGCGTGACGGTCACGCTATCACCCGCGATGCCCCCGGTGCTGGAGCCGGAAATCACCTGCGCCAGTTGATGCTCTCCCTGGTTTATCACGTTGTCGGCGGTGAATGTGTCGATAATCACCGTCGGTGCGAGCGTATCGACCAGGATGTCCTGCGATGAGGTGCTACTGTTGCCCGCGCGATCCTGTACGGTCACCGTGACGCTTTGCGCGCCCTGACCCAGCGCGGTTAAATCTGCTTTCGGAACGGTCAGGCGCCAGGTGCCATCATCTGCTACTTCAGCGGGGTAGGATTTACCATTTAGGCGAACGGTAACAGTCTGCCCCGGCTCTGCCGAGGTGATGCCGCTCAGGATTTGCCCGGCGGTGTGCGTCGCTTCTGCCGCGTTAAGAATGTTGTCATCGGTCAGGGAGTCAATGCTGACAGACGGAGGTTGTGTATCGACAGTGACCTGACGACCGCTACTGGCACTATTGCCGCTGGTATTGGTGACGCTGACCTGAATATCCGCCGCGCCATCGGCAAGATTCGACAGCACGCTTGCCGGCACGTCACAGTGCCAGCTACCGTCGGGCTCTACGGTGGCAGTGAGCGTTGCGCCGCCAATGCGGATCACCACGGTCTGACCCGCTTCCACAGTCTGTGTCAGACCTTCCAGCGTGATCCCCGCCCCTTTTTCGGCGGCATTGATCATGTCATCGCCCGTCACCGGGTTGATGGAGACAGCGACCGGGTTGAGATCGACGGTCACACCATGACTGCCGGTTGCCTCGTTGAAGCCGTCATTAGCAGAGACGGTGATGGTCAGGCTGTCCTGCCCCTCAACCAGCGTTTTCAGTTGATCGCTGCTGATGCCCGTCTGCCAGCGCCCGCCAGGGCCAATCTGCGCGGTAAACGCTTGACCATTGATCTCCAGTTGTACGGTCGTGCCCGCCTGAATATGGCTGCTGGTACCGCTGATGGTCAGGGATTGATTCAGTTCGATGGCGTTAATGATGTCATCACCGGAGACGATGTCCACGCCGAGACCCGGCAGGTTAGCGCTGATCACGAATGCCCCGTGAGTCGTGGCGCTGTTGCCGCTGAAGTTGGTCACGGTGGCGGTGATATTCACTTCGGTGTCGCCCAGCGCCTGCAACTGCGCGGAGGTCACTTCCCTCTCCCAGCTCAGATCGCTTTTAACGACAGCGTTGCCCAGCAAAATGCCGTTCAACGAAACAGCGACGGTATCGCCCGGTTTCGCATAGCTGACAGAACCGGTGATGTACTGGCTTTGCGCCACGTCGTCCACGCCCAGCAGGTTATCGCCAGCGACGGTATTCAGCGTCACCACTGGCGATAAAGTATCCACTACCAGCTTGCCGCTGTTTTCAACCGCGTTACCAATCGCGTTGGCCCCCGCGACGGTCACCGAGTAGGTGGTGTTATCCAGTGACACCAGGTCTTCCACCGGGACAATGACTGACCAGCAGTTGCCCCCGCCCTGCGCGCTTTCAACGGTAGACTGATAAACCTGGCCGTTCAGAGTAACGGTTAATTCAGTGCCCACCGCAAGGTTAGTGGTACCGGAAATGGTCAACGGCTGGCTGACACTATCCGCATTCAGCGTGTGCGCACCATTGATCTCATCAATCTGGATTACCGGCGCTTCCGCCGCCATCGTGAAGGTGTGCTCACCGCTGCTGACGTTGCCCGCCGCATCGGTGATGGTAATCTGGGCCGTGTGCTGCCCCTGCTCAAGCTGGCTAATCAGCGCAGGGGTTAACGGCGCGCTCCACTTCCCGTCGCTGGAGATCGCGCCGATTATCGTGGTGCCATTGATGGTCACTTCCACTTTGCTACCCGGCGCGGCATCGGTGGTACCGCTGAGGATCTGCACTTCCGACTGCTCCTGAGCATTCAATACGTTATCAGCAGTCAGGCTATCCACCGTGAGGGCTGGCCCGACGCTGCTTATTGTCACGCTGCCCGTCGTGGTGGTTTCGTTACCCGCCTTGTCGCTGACCGTGACGGTAATGGCATTCGGCCCCTGAGGGAGCGTTGCAAGCGCGTCGGCATCGATGGAAATCTGCCATTTCCCGCCAGCCTGGACGGTGGTCGTCCAGCTCTTGCCGCCAATGTTTACGGTGACCGTCTGCCCTTCTTCGGCGTCGGTTGTGCCACTCAGGCTTTGCGCTGTCGCCAGCTCACCGCTGTTAAGAACGTTGTCATCAGTCAGCTTATTGATTGTCGTATTTGGTGCCTGGGTATCCACCATCAGGGTTTGTTCACCCGTGATGATATTGCCGGTGCTATCCGTACCCGTGACCTTGACCTGATGCGTACCCTGTGCCAGCTTGCCGATATCGGCGGCAGGCACCGAAACCTGCCAGCTTCCGTTTGCGCCCACTTCTGCGGTGTACGTTTTGCCGTTTAGCGTCACAGTGAGCGTGGTGCCCGCCGCGAGCTCTTTTGACTGTCCGCTGACGATAACGGCGCTGGCCGCTTCTGTTGCGTTGACGACGTTATCGCCGCTCACGGTATCAGCGGTAATACTGGCCTTCGCCGTCACCACTTCCAGGGTGATTTTGCCGCCATCGGTAGTTTTGCTACCGTCGATCTGCACCACGCTCCAGGTATGCGAGCCTGCGTTCTGGGTCGGTAACGTCACTTTCCAGGTGCCGTCGCTGCTGACCATCGCGCTGGCGACGGTGTTGCCGCTGGCATCTTTGATTTGAATCGTGCTACCCGGCTGCCCGGTGCCGGAGAACGTTGGGGTGGTGTCATCGGTCAGCGCATTGCTGCTCAATACGCCCTGCTTGTCACCCTGATCGTCAGAGACAACAAACGACGGCTTTGCCGTCTCAACCGGCCTGGTATTATCGATGACAGTGGTATGGCTCCCCCCACCATCATCATTTGCCAGCAGAGCGCCGATGCCGCCGCCCACCAGCACGCCGCCTGCAATCCAGCCCCACGGCAGGTTATCCAGCGCGCTCTGTTCGATAAAAGGTTCAATACTGGCAATCGGCGTCGCCTGCGGCGTCAGCGCAACCTGGCCCATGCCCAGGCTTTCGCCCGTTTCGGCAAAAGTGATATGGGTCAGTTGCTGGTTGTCATCCATAAACACCAATTCTGACTGTTTACCGTCCTCTTCGCCAAAGGCTGAAAAATAGTTGCTGCAGCGGATGACCGAGCCATCTTTCATGTAGATGAGCAGGTCTTTTCCCTGACGAACATATCGCTCGACGTTTGCCGGCGCCCCCTGAATCTGCACTACGCTCGGTTCGGTCAGTAAAATGGAGAGATTCCCCTCACTGTTGAGGACTGTTTTACTGGCGGTTTTACGGGCGATGATATTGATTGTTTTAGACACAGGAGGCTCCTTGTAAGTATCTGCGGAACTGCGTTTTTCCTGAGATGGCGAATAAGGGATCCCCTGAGAAATCAATCCCATTTTTCACAATCTGGCTCGCATTTATTTTTTGCGGGCTATTTCAGTTCCGGTAGTGTCGAGGTTATGTGTTTTTGAATTCCTACTAACGGCAATAAATTGTCTGTTGCGGCGGCATAGTTCACCGCCGCAGTCCAGCCATCGAAATCAGCAAGGGTTTGCGAGTAAGCAGCCTGATACACATCCTGCTCAACGCTGAGCAAATCATTGAGGCTGCGTTTGCCCAATTTGTACTCATCCCTGTAAACGTCACGGGTGCGAATCGCATTGCGATGCTGCAACGCTCCCGCGGCTTCGCGCCCCTGTGCACCACGCCAGTCGGCGGCGGCAACGGAGGCTTTTTGCAGCACGTCGAATTTGGCTTGCTCTACGCGCGAAGAGGCCATTTTGCGCGCTTCCTGCGCCTGAGCGATACGCGCTGAAACGGCGCCGCCCTGATAAATCGGCGCATCGACCACCACCTGGATTTGATCATCCCAGTAGTTACGGTTGCTGGACTCATAGCGCGTGCGCCCTCCGCGAACACTGACCGACGGCCAGTGTTCGGATTTTGCGCCTTCGACGTTGTAACGTGATGCCTGCTCGTTAGCTTCGGCGGCCATCACCGCCGGAATATGGGAGTATTCAATTTCGGAGAGCGGTTTTTGCTCAAGGGCTAAAGCCTCAGGCAAAGGGCGATAGGTTTTGGCGGTGATCCCGGTCAGCACGCCGAATCGAGCCGTCGCGCTCTCAAGCCCGGCGCGATACTGCTCAAGCGTCGCCTGCATGCCGGCCATCCGGGTTTCGGTTTGTAACACTTCGGAACGGGAGTTGAGCCCCGCGTTTGCCCGGTACTCAGACAACTGACGGACGTTATCCAGCGCCTTCCAGCCCTCTTCAGAGACACGAATCAACGCCTGATAACGCAAAATATCGATGTAGGAAAGCGCCGTTTCCTCCGCAACGCTCGTGAAGGTGCTCATTAACTGGAAACGGTAGCTATCCCGTTGTGATGACTGTTTATCGATCGCGCTATTGGTACGACCAAAATCGTAGACCAGCTGGGTAATGCTCATTCCCCACTGGGCGGAATTGTTCATCGAACCGCTGGAATCCGTCGTCCGGCTATGTCCGGTACTGCCAGACAGCGCAACCTGCGGAAACCATGCGCTGCGCGCTTCATCCACCATGCCCTCTCCTATTCCAAGCTGGGCGGCCTGCTCGTTAACGGAGGGATCGCGATTAAGCGCAAACAGAACGCTTTCTTTCAAATCCACCACCGCTGCCTGCGCAATATCCGGGCGAGACGCCCAGGCCGGAGCGGGGGCGGCGATCGCCGGGGGGATCTGCATCACTATTGCCATAACAATAATCGGAAATAAGACTGATATTTTCAGAGGAGCCATCCTTTTCACTCACGCTGCTTTCCATGACCAGGTTCCAATTATTATTCCTGAGGCAAAATAAGCACCTCACTACGAATTAATACATCAAAATCATTAACGATACTGATCAATAGCCTGTTCACTGACCTTGCAACCACAAAGTTCACCCGATCACTCAGCAGTAAAATTGAAAAATTTTTCTTTTGAGAATTTTCATTAAGAAAAATCTAACACAACCTAAACACCATATCCACACTAACAATGTAAGATTTTTGTTAATAAGATCGCATATCATTAAATCATACAAACAACCCCCTACCGCAAGGAGGGTTAAAGTAAAAAAAGATCTGTTTCAACACGTTAGAAAAGCACACCTTAAGCACAAAACGTCACTTTGATAAAATCACCCCGCTAAACACTCGCTTGTAGAAACATCTTCGTAGCACTAAAAAAACAAATAAATTAATCAATCACCGTTATTTATAGTTAGGTTTCCCTTTTCTTTTATTAGCAATACTTCTTAATTCAAGATGAATACCCCTCTAAAGAATAGTTCAGGGAAATCGATTAATATACGTAATTATCGTGAGCAATCGGACACCGCAAAAACGTATTTTCGACGGCAAAGAAAAGAGAGCAACCCAGATAAAACCAGGCGTTTAAAGGATTCCACAAAGAATGTCCAGAGGGGGGTAAAGCGTTCAGTGAGGTCAACTGTTCTTAGGGATCTCTCGCTGAAAAAAATGGACTACAGTGAATCATCACCATTAAGAAAAGATAAACACTCATAAAACCCTTTACCGCAGGAGAATGCATGGAACTGCGCCATTTGCGCTACTACCAGGAAGTGTGCCGCACGCTGAGTTTTTCGCGGGCGGCGGAAAACCTTCACATCGCGCAGCCGCCGTTGAGTCGGCAAATCCAGCAACTGGAATCACAACTGAACGTCACACTCATCACACGTACTCGCCCGCTGGCGCTAACCGAAGCCGGTACTTATCTTTATCAGCAAATCGAACCGCTCTTTAACCGACTGGAAGAGATCGCGCACCAAACCCGGCAGATTGCCCATGCCTCACGCGCACGTTTGAGCATCGGGTTTGCGCCTTCCATGCTTTATGGAGCGCTGCCCTCGCTTATCCGGCGGCTTCACGATGAGAATGATATTGCTGTTGAGATGCAGGAGATGGTCACGCTGCGGCAAATCGACGCGCTGAAGAAAGGACGGATTGACGTTGGCTTTGGCCGTATTTATCTGCATGACAGCGAGATTGAGCAGTTAACGATCCGTGAGGAGCCACTGGTGGCCGCGCTACCGGGCAACCACGCGCGAAATGGCGACCCGATAAGCCTGGCCGAACTGAGTCAGCAGCCGTTTATTCTCTACCCTGCACAACCGCGTCCGGGCTACGCGGATCACACGCTGCGCATATTTGAGCAACATCATCTGAGTATCGACCAGCGTCAGCAGGCGAATGATATGCAAACAGCACTCGCGCTGGTTGCCGCAGGTTTAGGCGTCGCACTGGTACCTGAATCAGCAAAGCAAATTCACCATGAGGGCGTGCGTTATGTCTGCGTAAAGGAGCCTCATGTCACCTCGCCCATCATCCTGAGCTATCGTAAACATGAGGCCAATCCGCTGGTTGAACGTTGCAAAAATCTACTGCGTCCCGCGAGTGGTCAGTGAACCGCAATCCCATCCTGCGCCGCCTGCTGCTGCACGTAACGGCGGCGCAGCAGCAACAGGCTGGCAAAGGAGATGACCAGCGGCACAATCAGCACCAGGAAGAAGCCGCCCGTGCCCGCGCTGCTCAGCACAAGCCCGCCGATGGCTGAGCCCACAATCGCCCCCATGCGTCCCATGCCAATCGCCCACCCCATCGCAGTGGCGCGGACAGCCGCTGGATAAGTGGCGACCACCAGATAATTTAACGCCAGTTGCTGTCCACCGACGCCAAATCCGGCGAGGGCGATAAGCAGAAATACGCTCAGCCAAAGCTGTTGAGGTATCGCAACGCTCAATGCCAGCGCAACGGCGATACCGACGGCAAACATCAGATAGAGGATCTTCAGCGTGTTGATACGCGGCAGGAACCACGACAAAGGCAGCGCAAAAGCAATAAACGCGGCATTGACCGTTACCGAGGCGTAGGGCGCATCGGCGGGCGCGAGGCCAGCCTGCTTGAGCAGCGTGGGAAGCCACGACAGCAGCATAAACCACGCCACCCAGTTGAAGAAGTAGACGCTCCAGATGCCCGCGGTGGTCAGACGCAGAGAGCCGCTGAACAGATGGCTGAGACGGGAAACAGGTTGGGCGGTAACGGCGGCATCCTGAGCGGAAGTCTCCGGCAGAACCACTTCTCGTCCGGCGATGCGGCTCAGAATCGCGTTAGCTTTTTTCAGCGACCGAGCGCTGCGGCGAGCGTAAAGGGATTCCAGCGAATCGGGAAGCAGGAAGAGAATCACGCCCAGCAACAGCAACGGCGCGGCGCCGCCAACCAGATAAATACTTTGCCATCCCCAACGCGGTAACAGTTCTGCGGCCAGCAGGCCGCCAGACATAGCGCCTGCAGGGAGCGCCAGCAGCACGCCGGTGGTCACAAGCCCACGGTGGCGATGCGGTGAATACTCCGCCGCCAGCGACAGTAACACCGGCGTGGCGCCGCCCATGCCAAACCCGGCAATGACGCGCAGTACAAAAATGGAATCAAGATGGGTGCTCCATGCGGTTAACAGCGTGGCAACGGAGAAAATCAGCACGCAGACCATCAAGGTAATGCGTCGGCCCACTCTGTCGCCCAGCATGCCCAGTAGCATCGCGCCCACGGTCATGCCCACAATCCCCGCCGTCAGTACCGGTGCCAGATTTTTAATCTCCACACCAAAAGCCTCGATCATCGCGGGCCCGGTAAAAGCCACCGCCTGCGTATCAAAACCGTCAAACAGCGCCACCAAAAAGCAGATGGCAACAACCCGCCACTGCACTGCCGAGAAGCGGATATCAATCACGCTTTTGATCAGTTCATCGCCTGCTTTATGCATTTGCTCTTCCCCATCTGTGGTTCTTTTTAGCAGAGGGAGAATCTATAAGTTATTTTTATATTGAAAACCAATACCTTATGAAGAAAGGAAGGATACCTTTTAGGTATAAAGCCGACCACCTGAAAAGGCATGTTGCTACAGACGATGCAAGCGCTTCTCTTCCAGCAGCAGTTTGATCACTATGCTGTCGAGATTCCGCCGCATCGGTTCACTGATACGTTTAAACTGACAAGAGAGATGCCAGGCGGGGGCCCCATCGTCATCAGGCGCTGCCATTTTTTCACTGCTTAACACAAACAGATCTGCGGCAAGCGTTCCGTGGCTGCCGAAATCTAACTCAATATTGCGTAGCGTCGTTCTGACCAGCGCCTGAGCGCGTTCGCTATCATGCGTAATCAGCGCACAGCCTCCCGGCGACAGATCTTTAATGCGAAACTGGTAATAGAGGCCATCGTTAAATTTACCCTGCGCGGTGTAAACACGACGATCGCTAAACGTTAAACGGGGATGCTTACGGCGTTGCGTCACATTGATCGCATTGGGATAGTGAATATACAGCCAGTTTTCGCCCTCGCGGGATTGAAGCGCTGAAGCCACAGCATGGAATTCGAATTTCCCGGTATCGGCAAAAATTTCAACCGCGAGATTTTCTTCAACGTCCGGCGCATCGCCCTCCCACGGAACGTAAAAACCAGACGCATCCAGTTTTTGAATTTTGCAAAGCACATCGGTGTTTTTGCTATGAATATCAACCAGACACCCTTTTTTCAGAGCCTCGCGAATAATCGCCACACTCTCAAACAAACCCTGCTTCACGTATGATTCGTCCATAATTCTCTGACCAGAGGAAACTGCACTCAACCGCCCTGACAGGGTTAATGCGAGTTCACCAATAAGCTAACTGCGAATAAGCCGATATCACTCAAACCTGAAAGTGGCTGAGTTCCATAAATATGCCGAGTTTTTGCAATAATGCCAGGCGAGTTCAATACAGAATAGATTTATCTGTATTCAATATGTGAATTAGCTGTTAAGTCGTAAAATTATTGTTTAAAAACACATATGCCGGAGCAAACGCTATATGCCTCTTTTTGCTAAAAAAGAGAACCGCGTCTTTCATTTATATGGCGGATGATCTTATCAGAATTGCTAACCTGTTCTTATTGCTTTTATCTATCAATGTATTCGGTTTAATTGATTGATGCCAATATATAATCAATTCTCATTTAGGAAATGACTTAGCCTAACTTACGAATATTCCAGGTTTTTTCCGATAAAACATAAATATGAGTTCTAATCAACTGTTTCTACCTATCAATAACAACCCATTAAAATATTAAAACAATCCTTGTAATCAAACTGTTGCTGTAAATTTCATCGCACTCAACTTGCCTGCACTGGCTGGTTGCATGCCTGGCTGCACTGCATTCACTTTCAGTGCTGACTACTTATGTCGTTTTTCAAAAAAAATACATGGAGTTAAAATGAATAAGAAATTGCTGCCGATTGCGGCTCTCATTATTTCCGCATCAGCAATGAATGCTTATGCAACAAATGGCAAAGTCAATTTTACCGGTGAAATTATCGAATCCACCTGTACTGTGACCTCTGGTGACCAGAATAAAGACGTTTTCATTGGTAAATATCCTACCAGTGCATTTGCCAATAAAGGCGATGTCACCGCCTCCAAAGCCTTCACCATCAACCTGGAAAAATGCGAAGCGGGCGATTACTCCCTGCGCTTCGATGGCCCGTCAGTTGCGGGTAACCCGAACCTGCTCTCCGTTGACCAGGCAGGCGGCGTCGGTATTGAAATTCTGACTAACGACGAAAAAATCATCCCGATTAACCAGGATGCCGATGCCAGCTCCCCATGGGTAAATGTTGCCACCACTGGCGATGCCAGCGGTACCGCGACCTTTAACCTGAAAGCACGTTACAAATCATTCCTGGACAAAGTGACTGCCGGTACTGCAAACGCCAGCGCGACCTTCACCATCGAATACAAATAATTACGGATAACGGATGTTAGCCACGGATGGCTAATAAAATATAACTGGAACAGGTAAATGAAAAAAATAGTAGCAGCCTTATTACTGCTGGCGTCATTAGAGGCATCTGCGGGTATCCAGGTCGATCAAACGCGTGTGATTTATAACGGCAATGAAAAATCCGCCGCGCTGTCCATTCATAACGATACGGATGAAACATGGATGGTTCAGACCTGGCTGGATACCGGAGATTCATCCGCTACGCCTAAGAATTTACCGATGCAGGCAATTCCACCGATTTTAAAACTGGCGGGCAATAAAGACGCTATTTTGCGTTTCATCTACTCTGGCGCAGGCTTACCGACCGATCGAGAAACCGTCTACTGGATTAACGTTCAGGAAATTCCCCCTGCATCAAAACAAGAGAACGTTCTGCAAATTGCCATACGCACTCGCGTGAAACTTTTTTATCGTCCAACCACGCTGAAAACCACCCTGCAAAAAGAAGTGGAAGCATTGAGCTGGCGTAAACAAGGTAATCAGCTGGTGGTCACCAATAACGGCCCGCTGCACATCACTTTTGGTACGTTGACCCTGAAAAATGGCACCAGCAAAACCTGGAAAGTGAATGCCGATATGGTTAATCCGATGGATTCACTGCGCATCAACTTACCGGCCGGCGCATCTATCGCCGATCAGCTCTCTTTCACCTTTATTAATGATTTTGGCGGACACACGGAAATTAAAGACATCCGCCTGGAATAAGGGATAAGTACAATGGCCAGCCATAAGATAAGGACTACACCGGGACGTCTGGCGCAACGAATTCGTTGCGCCGTTTACGTATCAACAATGCCATTGTTGGCGACGCCGTTTGTTAACGCGGAAGAACAGTTCAATACCTCTTTTATCCACGGGGCTGACAATGCCTCGCTTGTGCAAAGCTTATCCAACAGCGATGATATCCTGCCGGGTCACTATCCCTTTGATATTTATCTGAATAAAGTTCGCGTCGATCACCGCGACGTTGAATTTAAAAAAGATGGCCCCAATACCCCAGGCTATTTTTGTTTAGATGCAGAGAGCTTCCGTCAATATGGCGTTCTGGTGCCAGAAACGGCAGGAAGCAGCGCGTGTTACGATCTGGTCAAAGGGATCCCCGGCAGCAGCGTTAGCTGGAATGCGGCATTGCAGGAGCTGGATATTTCCGTTCCACAAACCGAGCTTGAACCGCGCCCGCAGGGAATGATTTCACCACAAGTGTATGACGACGGGATCAACGCCGCATACTCTAACTATGCCTACAGCGGTAGCCATTCCCGTTACACCAGCAACGGGGCAAAGCACGATAGCGACTACTCCTTCCTGACGCTGAATAACGGTATCAATATTGGTGCCTGGCGCTTTCGCAACAACGCAACCGTCTCGAAAGAGAGCGGACGAAACGCGCAGTGGAACTCGGTGTCCAGTTGGGCGGAAACGGACATTGTGCCGTGGCGCAGCCGCGTCTTAATTGGTCAGAGCAACACCAATAACAACGTTTTCGATAGCTTCCAGTTCCGTGGCGCACAACTTTCCAGCGTGCCGGAAATGCTGCCGGACAGTCGCCGCGGCTACGCGCCGGTGGTGCGCGGCGTCGCTAACAGTAACGCCCGCGTGGAAGTGCGCCAGAACGGCTATACGGTTTACAGCACCGTCGTACCGCCAGGGCCGTTTGCCCTGAATGATATTCACCCCAGTACCCTGAGCGGTGACCTGGACGTCACGGTGATTGAAGCCGATGGTACGCGCCATAACTTCACGCTTCCCTACTCCTCCGTGCCGAATATGCTGCGTGAAGGGATTTGGGAATATCAGGTGACCGCCGGGAAATATCACGATGGCACCACCGATTACGAACCAAACTTTATTCAGGGTACGGTTTCTCACGGCGCGGGCTGGGACATCACCCCGTACGGCGGGATAATCGTGGCTGAAAACTACCGCTCCGGCGTGCTGGGTATCGGTAAGAATATGGGCGACTACGGCGCGGCGTCCGTCGATGCGTCCTGGTCCGACACCGATCTGGCTTCCGGCGACAGTAAACGCGGCGCCAGCGTCCGTTTCCTGTATTCGAAATCGCTAAACGCGCTGGGCACCGAACTACAAATTGCGGGTTATCGTTACTCCACTTCCGGCTTCTATGATTTCTCAGATGCGGTGACCGAACGCTCCAACTGGAAAAACGGTTTCTACCAGACGGAATATTACGATCAGGAAGGCGATAACAGCGGCGCGCCGTCATGGGCAACCCAGAGCCAGCGCCGTCGTTATTACGAATCAATGCGTTATAACAACAAACGCCAGCGTGTCGAACTGACCGTCAACCAGCACGTGGCCGGGGCGTCGTTGTATGCCACCTTTACCCGCCAGAACTACTGGAACACCTCATCGTATGACCGCACCATCCAGACCGGGATCAACACCAGCTTCCATTCAGTGAACTACAGCCTGTTCTATCAAAGCAGCCGCAGTAACTATGGCTACAGCGACAACAGCGTCAACGTCAGCGTGTCGATTCCGTTCAACATCTTCAGCCCGGATAACCAAACCGTCGCGTCCTTTAACGCCTCGCACAGTAAACAGAGCGGCGATGGCTACAGTGCGGGCCTGAGCGGCACGCTGCTGGATGACCACCGCATGAACTACTTCGTCCAGAGTGGTCATTCCCAGTATGGCGGCGATACCAGCGTAGCAAACCTGGGTTATATGGGCAGCATGGGTAACGTGGCCCTGGGCTACAACTACAACAACAACTATCAACAGACGTCCCTCAACGTCTCTGGTGGCGTAGTGGCACACTCTGGCGGCGTAACGCTGTCGCAGCCACTGCAAAACACCTTTGTGCTGGTGAAAGCGCCGGGCGCGCAAGGCGTGCGTCTGGAAAACCAGCCAGGGGTGGCAATCGACCGGTTTGGCTATGCGGTGTTGACCTCTGCAATGCCGTATCGCCATAACCGCGTCGCACTGCGTACTTCAGATATTGGTAACGGAATGGAAATTCCGCTGGCAGCCAAAGATATCGTCCCGACACAGCGTGCTATTGGCCGCGTCGAGTTTGAAACGCATCTTGGCCACAGCCTGTTGATCCACGCCAAACTGGCGGACGGTTCTGCGCCAATGATTGGCGCCAATATCTTTAACCAGCAGGGCGTTAACGTCGGCGTGGTCGGCACGCGCGGCGAAGCCTATGTGGCGGGTATCGAAAGCGGCGAGCGTCTGCGGGTGAAATGGGGCGATGACGACAGCGCGTCCTGCACCCTGCCGATACCTGAACTGCCTCCTGTCGATCGCGATCAACCCGGTGGTTACCAGGTTGTGTCTATCACCTGTAACCGGAACTAAAGGATATTTACCATGCGGATTTTTAATCCACTGCCGCGCACCGGGCTGCTTCTGCTGATTTTGTCCGGCGCGCTATTCTCCACCAGCAGCTATGCGCTGACCTGTAAACGCGCCAGCGACGGTAGCGTCGAGCAGATCATCCCGCTGGATCATCAGATCAACGTTTCTACCGCCAATCTGACGGCAGGCACCGTGTTGTGGCGCTCACAAACTTTTACCTCGACCTTTAAATGCACGGATACGAATAATCACCCGCAGGGGGAAGATGCCTACCTGTGGTGGGATCCGGACGTTAAGATGTCGGCTATCCACAATTCGCTGGAAGTCGGTGTGACTTTCCTTGGAACAGATATTGATCCAACCAAAATCAAAAGTACCGACATTGGCCCTGGTACAGTATGCCAACGGACGGCGGGTGGACGGTGCAGGCCCCCTGCGCTTCCGCAGACCATCACGGCATCCTACGCTATTTATATCAAAGCAACCGGCAACCCACCGCCTTCCAACGGTGTGATTAACGATCAGAGCAAATATGCCGCCTTCCAGGTCGATGGTGAAGGCGGCTTAAACAACCAGCCAAACAGCAACTTCCGCGCTTATGTTTCCGGGCTTGGCAATATCAGGTTCATCTCCTGTAGCCCGAAAATCACCGTCTCAGCCAACAACGGCGAAACGGTAAACTTTGGCGCGATCCCGGCGCGTAATGCCGTGGTCGGGAAGATTGAGAAACAAGTGCCGTTCAGCATTCGCGCCGACCTGACCGGTCAGGGCCAGGATTGTGAAAAACAGACCCTGATGGCGAACTTCAGTACCACCTACCCGACGCAGGATAACCAGGTCATTCTGCCGGAACAGAACAGCGGTTTCGGGATTTTGCTTTCCCGCGCCGATTCGCCGAACACCTGGATTAACATGAACACGCCAACGGAGCTGGGCTATGTGAACGGGAGCGTCGTGGAGAGTAATTTTCTCGCCAGCCTGAAATGGCTTAGCGCAACGCCGAAAGTAGGCAAATTCAACGCGTCAGCTAATATTGACGTGACCTTTAAATAAAACGAGGACACTCCCGGAAAATGTCGCTGACCTCCGCCGAGCCAACCGGACTGCGCTATGTTTTTCAGCCAATGTTCGACCGCGCAGGCAAAATGATTGCCGTTGAGTGTTTAACCCGGTTCACGCAGGTTCCGGGAAGCACGGCCATCACCGTAGAGCAGTTCTTTAGCGAGGCGTCTGAGGAGCTTCGCGCCCGCATTTTGCAGGAGCAAATTGCGCTGGTGAAGAGCTATCAGTGGTGGTTTCAACAAAATGACGTGATGGTCACTATTAATGTTGACGAAGCCACGCTGCACTTGCTGAACGATGACTTTATTGCCGATTGTGTAAAAACGATCGGCTGCCTGCATTTCGAGGTGAGCGAGTTTTCCAGCACCCTGGTAAAACGCAACCCTGCCATCGATGCGCTGGGCGATAAATATTCGTTCTGGCTGGATGATTTTGGCGCGGGCTATGCCGGGTTTGGCGCACTGGCGATGCAGTCGTTCCGTTTTATCAAAATGGATAAAAATCTGCTGTGGAACCTGTGTGAAAAGAAAAACGGACAGCAGTTGATGGCCTCGCTGCTGCACTACTTCAGCGCCAACCACTACCAGGTGATCGTTGAAGGAATTGAAACGCAGGAGCATTTGACCTGGCTTGATAACATGCCGTGGTTTGCGTTACAGGGATTGCTGTGGCAAGAACAGAGTATTGAAGCCCTGACTGCCGGACACTCCAACGCCAATTATCTCCCCCGTCAGACCCATCACTAATTCCATACGTTTTCATTGTTCTATATTCCCATGCGCTAAAGCATCTTGCTTTATCGCATGGTTTTACAAATAATCAAAAACTACTTAACAACAATATAATGCATCAGTTATCATACCTATTAAATAGGCGACAACTTTTCTTCAGAGAATTCCCTTTCAACCTAGAAAACATGAATAAAAATTTTTTATAACTCAGTCAAAAAATTTAAATATCATGTCATTAATATTTTTTTTCACGCCATGACAATAGTTATCCTCAATCAATAGCATCATCTTATTAAAATATTCCACGTTGACTTGTAAAATTCCTAATCCATAAAGAGGAGACGTTGACGCCTTATTCTTTTTTGTAATTACATTTACAGCAATCATAACCTTTCACATAACTTGTCACAATTTGACAAACTGTGACGCACAGACAATAGTTATTCCATCCCGATAGCTTCAGATAAATCTGAAGCTATTTCTATGATATGGAGCCAGCAATGTTAAATAATAAAACCAAACGAATCAGCCAGGCGGTGGCGTTGTCACTCGCCCTGTGTGGCGTTAGCTATGCCGCAACCACAAGTCATGCTTCATCGGCAAAGCACCCGGAAGTCCAGGCCAATGAGCCCTTTTCCGCGCACGTCCTGACCAGCGGCCTGGATGCGCCGTGGGATATGGTGTGGGGCCCGGATGGATATTTATGGGTTACCGAACGTAAAGCCGCTTCTATCGATCGCATCGACCCAAAAACCGGCGAGAAAAAAGTCGCGATTACGCTGAGCGGCGTCCATACCGGCCCGCAACACGAAGGTGTCTTAGGTCTGGCTTTATCGCCCAACTTTATGAAAGCGGGTGGCGATAATTATGTGTATACCGCTTATACCTATATGAACGGTAATGAAGAACACGCCAAAATTGTTCGTCTGGAATATGACGAAAAAACTCAAAAACTGGGTAACGAAAAAGAGATCCTGGCAGGTTTTCCGGCGGGGAATGACCACAACGGTGGGCGTTTGCGCTTTGGGCCGGATGGTAAACTTTATTACACTATCGGTGAGCAAGGGCATAACCAGGGCGCGAATTTCTGCAAACCTATCGATGCACAGCGAATTCCAACTGAAGATGAGCTGAAAAATAAAAATTACGCCGCTTATGCCGGTAAAGTGCTGCGTTTGAATACCGATGGTTCTATTCCGGAAGATAACCCGACTATTCACGGCATTAAAAGCCACCTGTTCACTTACGGTCACCGTAACCCGCAGGGGCTGGTCTTTGTTGGCGATACCCTTTACGCCTCTGAACAGGGCCCATCTTCTGACGATGAACTCAACATTCTGGAAGCGGGTGGAAACTATGGTTGGCCGCACGTAGCGGGCTTCCAGGACGATCAGGCTTACGTTTACGCAAACTACTCGAAAGCTGAAAACTGCCCGTCGCTGAAATGGGATCCGAACCATATTCCGGCTGGCGTACCGGTGCAAAAAGAGAGTGAATGGAAAGCCGCTGACTTTAAAGCGCCAATCAAAACCTTCTTCACCGTCAAAGAGGGCTACACCTATAACGACGCCAGCTGCAGCGCGGATTCTGCGTACATTTGTTGGCCGACTATTGCACCGTCAAGCGTAGCGTACTACCCCGCAGATGGCGTGATCAAAAGCTGGCGTAACTCCATCATCATCAGCTCGATGAAAAACGGCGCGCTTTATCGCGTTCTGCTGAACGCCGATAAGAAAAACGTGCAGGGCGACGTGGCGAAATACTTCCACACCGCCAACCGCTACCGCATGGTGGTGGTCAGCCCGGATACGCGTAAAATTTTCGTTGCCACCGATAACTTCGGTAACGTGATGGATGAGTCTAACCATCCGACGCACAACCTGAGCAACCCGGGTTCGATTATCGTCTTCGAATACACCGGTAAATAATGCGCTTGCAGGCGGGCCCATTGGCCCGCCTGAATTCTTTCCCTTTCCTATAAAAAACACACAGATGAAATTAACTCTGCCCCTCTCCGGTCTGGCGGCCTCGTTTGCGCTGGCACCGGTTTCATGCGTTTACGCGCAGGATGCCTCATCCGTCGCCGCTGCGACTGACGGTGAACAAACCATGATTGTGAGCGCGGCGGCCAGTTCCGGGCTTTCCGCATTAGACACGCCAGCCGCGGTCTCGGTGAATTACGGCGAGGATATTCGTCACGCCGCGCCGCGCATCAACCTCTCTGAAGGGTTGGCCGATGTGCCGGGCCTGCAAATTCAGAACCGACAGAACTTCGCCCAGGATTTACAGATGTCGATTCGCGGTTTCGGCGCGCGCTCGACCTTTGGTATTCGCGGACTCCGGCTTTACGTGGACGGTATTCCGGCAACCATGCCGGACGGTCAGGGGCAACTCTCCAATATCGATATTGGTTCAATTGAGCGTATCGACGTGCTGCGCGGGCCGTTCTCCGCACTCTATGGCAACGCCTCCGGCGGCGTGGTGAACGTGGAAACGGAAACCGGAAGGCAGCCAACGACAATCGAAAGCAGCAACTATTACGGCAGTTTCGGCACCTGGCGCACCGGGTTAAAAGCCACGGGGGCGGTGGGTGATGGCACGCAGAAAGGCGATGTGAACTACACCGTTTCCAGCAGCCGGTTCTCTACGCACGGTTTTCGCGATAACAGTGCCGCACACAAAAATCTGCTCAATGCCAAACTGGGCGTGAAGGTTAATGACACCGGCAGCCTGACATTACAGCTCAACAGCGTAGATATCACCGCCGACGATCCGGGCGGTTTAACCCGTAAAGAGTGGAAAGATAACCCGGCGCAAGCGCCGCGCGGCGAACAGTACCGCACGCGCAAGACCGTCAAACAGACGCAGGCTGGATTGCGTTATCAGCAAGGATTAGGTGAACACGATGATTTGAGCGTGATGACCTGGGCCGGTATCCGTGAAACCGTGCAGTACCAGTCTATTCCGTACTTTGTGCAGCAGCGCAGCGAAACGCATCCGGGTGGCGTGATCGATTTAACGCGTCGCTACCAGGGCATTGATACCCGCTGGACACACCACGAAGAGAGCGGCTTCCTGCCGTATTCCATCACCACGGGCCTCGACTACGAGACGATGACCGAACAGCGCAAAGGGTATGAAAACTTTGTCTATCAGAACGGCCATTACGATCTGGGGACGAAGGGCGACATGCGTCGCAATGAACGTAACCTGATGTGGAACCTCGACCCGTACATTCAGACCAACTGGCAGCTCACCTCTGCCCTGAGTCTCGATGCGGGAGTACGTTACAGCTCAGTATGGTTTGATTCCAATGACCATTATGTGGTGGGTAAAAATGGCGACGACAGCGGCGAAGCGAGCTACCACAAATGGCTCCCGGCGGCCGCACTGAAATACGCCGTGACGCCGGGCTGGAACGTTTATCTCTCCGCCGGGCGTGGTTTCGAAACACCGACGATTAATGAACTGTCGTACCGCCCTGATGGGCAGTCCGGGCTGAACTTTGGCTTACAGCCTGCGACGAATACTACCGTTGAAGCAGGCAGCAAGTGGCAGGTTGGCACCGGCCTTGCCAGCCTTTCCGTCTTTAACACCGATACAAAGGATGAGATTGTGGTGGCCGCCAGCGATAACGGGCGTACCTCCTATCAAAATGCCGGAAAAACACGCCGTCGCGGCGTAGAGCTGGCGTGGGATCAGCAGTTTGCCACCGCATGGCGCGCCAAACTCGCCTGGACGTGGCTGGATGCAACCTATCGCGAAGACGCCAGCAGTACGATCCAAAGTGGGAACCGCATTCCAGGCATTGCCCGCAACAGCGCTTACGCCTCACTGGGCTGGGTACCGGAAGAAGGCTGGTATGCAGGCGCGGAAATGCGTTACATGAGCGATATTCAGACTAATGATGCGAATACTGAGCAGGCTCCCGCGTACACGGTCACGGCACTGAACAGCGGCTATAAGTTCGTGGCGGATAACTGGGTAGTGGATGTTTATACCCGCGTCGATAACCTGTTTGATAAGGAGTATGTGGGCTCGGTTATCGTCAACGAAAGCAACGGGCGTTATTACGAACCGGCACCGGGACGCAATTACGGCGTGGGGCTGTCGGTGAGTTATTTGTTTGATGCGATGTGAGTTGGTAGGGGGAGTGCGGCCTGTTCCCCCTCACCCTAACCCTCTCCCTCAAGGGAGAGGGGATTGATTGTGCACGGTGTTGAGTCCTGCGCTGGTTTTCTCCCTCTCCCTGTGGGAGAGGGCCGGGGTGAGGGCATCAGCGCGCACATTCCCCCCTCACCCTAACCCTCTCCCTCAAGGGAGAGGGGACTGATTGTGCACGTTGCTAAGTGCTGCGCCGGTTTTCTCCCTCTCCCTGTGGGAGAGGGCCGGGGTGAGGGCATCGGTGCGCACATTCCCCCCTCACCCTAACCCTCTCCCTCAAGGGAGAGGGGACTGATTGTGCACGGTGTTGAGTTCTGCGCCGGTTTTCTCCCTCTCCCTGTGGGAGAGGGCCGGGGTGAGGGCATCAGCGCGCACATTCCCCCCTCACCCTAACCCTCTCCCTTAAGGGAGAGGGGATTGATTGTGCACGGTGTTGAGTTCTGCGCCGGTTTTCTCCCTCTCCCTGTGGGAGAGGGCCGGGGTGAGGGCATCAGCGCGCACATTCCCCCCTCACCCTAACCCTCTCCCTCAAGGGAGAGGGGATCGATTGTGCACGGTGTTGAGTTCTGCGCTGGTTTTCTCCCTCTCCCTGTGGGAGAGGGCCGGGGTGAGGTCATCGGTGCGCACATTTCCCCCTCACCCTAACCCTCTCCCTCAAGGGAGAGGGGACTGATTGTGCACGGTGTTGAGTACTGCGCTGGTTTTCTCCCTCTCCCTGTGGGAGAGGGCCGGGGTGAGGGCATCTATGCGCACATTCCCCCTCCCAATATCTCTTTTCCGTAAAAAAAAGCTTGATACAAATCAATACATATTGATAATGCTTCTCGTTATCGACTTAGTTATCATTTTCATAACGGAGCGTGCCTGGTATGAATAACACAGCAGAAGGTCGGACAAAGCCCAGCGCTTCGCCCTATCCTTCGCACGGGAAACGCCTTATTAACAGTAAAGCGTTGCTCGGCGACGAGGGGTCGGTATTGATAGAGCACAATGGCCAACACTATCAGCTTCGCCAGACACAATCCGGCAAATTGATCCTGACTAAATAAATCATCCCTTTCGCCAGCCACCCAGGTGACTCCCAGGCAGCCAGCAATTTTTCATTTTCCTCATGGAGAGTTGTTATGCTACGCCTGCAATCTGCCCCGCAGCGTCCGACGCTGTTGGCCCTGACCATCGCCGGTATTCTGCCCGTCACCGCCTTTGCCGCTGATACCATGACCGTGACCGCCACCGGTAACGTCCGCAGCGCATTTGAAGCGCCGATGATGGTTAGCGTCATCGATACCGCTGAACCTGAAAATCAAACCGCCAGTTCCGCCGCTGACCTGCTGCGCACCGTGCCGGGCATTACGCTCGACGGCACAGGCCGTACCAACGGTCAGGACGTCAATATGCGCGGCTACGATCGCCGCGGCGTGCTGATTCTGGTGGATGGCGTGCGCCAGGGCACCGATACGGGTCACCTCAATAGCACCTTTCTTGACCCGGCGTTGATCAAGCGTATTGAAGTCGTACGCGGCCCGTCAGCGCTGCTGTACGGCAGCGGCGCGCTGGGCGGAGTGATCTCCTACGACACGGTAGATGCGAAAGATCTGCTGCCTGATGGCCAGAGCAGCGGATACCGCGTCTTTGGCACCGGGGCGACGGGCGATCACAGCATCGGCATGGGCGCAAGCGCCTTTGGCCGCACGGATACGCTTGACGGCATCGTGTCGTGGTCGAGCCGCGATCGTGGCGATCTGCGTCAGGGCGATGGATCAACGGCGCCAAACGATGAGTCGATCAATAACATGCTGGCGAAAGGAAGCTGGAAAATTGACGATGCTCAGACGTTGGGCGGCGCATTCCGCTACTACAACAATAAGGCACAGGAACCTAAAAACCCACAGACCATCGAAGCCTCCACCAGCAGCAACCCGATGGTTGATCGCTCAACCATTCAGCGCGATGCACAACTCACCTATAAACTCGCGCCGCAGGGCAATGACTGGCTGAACGCCGACGCCAGAATCTACTGGTCGGAAGCACGTATCAACGCGCAAAACATCGATAACACCGGCGAATTCCGCAAGCAGACCACCAAAGGCGGAAAAGTGGAAAACCGCAGCCGTCTGTTTAGCGATGCCTTCGCCTCTCACCTGCTGACCTACGGCGGTGAATACTATCGCCAGGAGCAGGAACCCGGCGGCGTCACCACTGGCTTCCCGGAAGCGAAAATCGATTTCAGCTCTGGCTGGATTCAGGACGAAATCACCCTTCGCGACTTGCCCATAACCCTGCTTGGCGGCACGCGTTACGACAACTATCGCGGTAGCAGCGACGGTTACGACGATGTGGATGCCGATAAATGGTCTTCCCGCGCAGGCATGACCGTCAACCCGACCGACTGGCTGATGCTGTTCGGCTCCTACGCGCAGGCCTTCCGCGCGCCAACGATGGGCGAGATGTACAACGACTCGAAGCACTTCTCCATCGGTAGCTTCTACACTAACTACTGGGTACCGAACCCGAATCTGCGCCCGGAAACGAACGAAACGCAGGAATACGGATTTGGTTTGCGCTTCGACGACCTGATGCTGGCCAACGATTCCCTCGAATTCAAAGCCAGCTACTTTGATACCAAAGCGAAGGATTACATCTCCACCGCAGTCGATTTCGCCGCGGCAACGACCATGTCCTATAACGTGCCAAACGCCAAAATCTGGGGCTGGGACGTGATGACCAAATATAGCGCGGATCTGTTCAGCCTCGACGTGGCCTACAACCGCACGCGCGGGAAAGACACCGACACCGGGGAGTATATCTCCAGCATTAACCCGGATACCGTCACCAGTAAGCTGAATATTCCGGTGGCGCACAGTGGCTTCTCGGTCGGCTGGATTGGGACGTTCGCGGATCGCTCCACCCACGTCAGCAGCAGCTACAGCAAGCAGCCAGGCTACGCGGTTAACGACTTCTACGTCAGCTATGAAGGCCAGCAAGAACTGAAAGGCGTCACCACCACGCTGGTGCTGGGCAACGCCTTCGATAAAGAGTACTGGTCACCGCAGGGCATTCCGCAGGACGGGCGCAACGGGAAAATTTTCGTAAGTTATCAGTGGTAACGGCATCGCCCCGCGTCGCCGGGGCTTCATCGGAAGGAAGAGACAATGAATCACTACACACGCTGGCTTGAGCTAAAAGAACAAAATCCGGGTAAGTACGCGCGTGACATCGCAGCATTAATGAATATCAGCGAGGCAGAGTTAACCTTTGCCCGCGTGGGCCATGACGCGGAGCGTCTTGCCAGCGACATGCGCGACATTCTTGCCGCACTGGAAGCTGTTGGCGAAACCAAGTGCATCTGCCGTAACGAATATGCGGTACACGAGCAGGTTGGCGAATTTATCAACCAACACCTGAGCGGCCATGCGGGGCTGATCCTCAACCCGCGCGCCCTTGACCTGCGCCTGTTCCTGCACCAGTGGGCCAGCGTTTTCCACATCAAAGAGATGACCGCGCGCGGCGAACGTCAGAGCATTCAGTTCTTTGACCATCAGGGCGATGCGCTGCTGAAAGTCTACGCCACCGAGCGCACCGACATGACCGCGTGGGCCGATGTACTGGCGCGCTTTATCATTAGCGACAATGCAACCCTGGGGCTGAAACCCGCAGAAGAGGCCGCCAGCGAAAACCACGCCGACGCCGCAACCGTTGATAGCGAATGGCGTGCGATGACCGATGTGCATCAATTCTTCACTTTGCTGAAGCGCCACAACCTGACGCGTCAGCAAGCATTTTCGCTGGTCGGTGACGACCTCGCCTGCAAAGTGCCTAACAGCGCACTGGCGCAAATTCTGGATAACGCGCGTCAGGACGCTAATGAAATCATGGTCTTCGTCGGCAACCGTGGCTGCGTGCAGATCTTCACCGGCGTGGTGGAAAAAGTGGTGCCAATGAAAGGCTGGCTAAACATTTTCAACCCGGCATTCACGCTGCATCTGCTGGAAGATCATATTGCCGAAAGCTGGGTCACCCGCAAACCGACCGCTGACGGTCACGTGACCAGCCTGGAAATTTTCGCCCACGACGGCACGCAAATCGCCCAGCTTTACGGTCAGCGCACCGAAGGCCAGCCGGAACAGGCACAGTGGCGCAAACAGATTGATGCACTCACGGCGGAAGGGCTGGCAGCATGAAAAAATGGCTCGCCCTGCTGTTCGCCTTGCCCGTAGCGGCACTGGCGGCTGTGCAGGAGAAGACGGTCGCCCTGGGCGGCGACGTGACCGAGGTTGTTTACGCGCTCGGGGCGCAGTCTTCGCTCGTCGCGCGTGACAGCACCAGCCAGTGGCCGCCGGAGGCGGCCAAACTGCCGGATGTGGGTTATCTTCGCCAGCTCAATGCCGAAGGCATTCTGGCGATGCGCCCAACGCAGGTGCTCGCCAGCCAGCAGGCGCAACCGTCGCTGGTGCTCAAACAGCTTGAGCAGAACAATGTGCAGGTGATTAGTGTGCCGAGCCGTAACGATCTCAGCGTGATTGCTGAGAAAGTGCAGGTCATCGCCAAAGCCACACACCGTGAAGCGGAAGGCGAAACGCTGCGCAACAGCGTGCGTCAGGCCATTGCCGCACTGCCGGACACGCCGCTCGACAAAAAAGTGCTGTTCATTCTCAACCACGGCGGCATGAACGCGATGGCCGCCGGACAGCAAACGGCGGCAGATGCGGCCATTCGCGCTGCCGGGTTGCAGAATGCGATGCAGGGTTTTGCCCGCTATCAGCCGCTGTCTCAGGAAGGCGTGATCGCAAGCCAGGCCGATCTGGTGGTGATCCCCGCCGACGGGTTAGCGGCGATTGGCGGCGAAGCGAATCTGTGGAAGTTACCAGGGCTTGCGCAAACGCCTGCCGGGAAGCACAAACAGGTTCTGGCGATAGATGATATGGCGCTGCTCGGATTTAGCGTGCGTACGCCACAGGCAATTCAGCAGTTGCGTACCAAAGCGGAGTCGCTGCCCTGATGTCACGGCGAATCACCCTCTCCCTCATTATGCTGGCGCTGATGCTGGCGGTGGGGACGCTGGCGGCAAGCGGTTTTGGCGCGTTGCGCCTGCCGCTTAGCCTGCTGTGGAATCACAGTGATGAAACGCTGCGGCAAATCTGGTTCACCATCCGCCTGCCGCGCGTATTGCTGGCGCTGGTTGTTGGCGGCTCGCTGGCGCTGGCCGGTTGCGTGATGCAGGGGTTGTTTCGCAATCCGCTGGCCGACCCCGGCCTGCTTGGGATCAGCAGCGGCGCGGCACTGGCGGTGGCATTATGGGTGGTATTACCGCTGACGCTGCCGCCGCTTATCATACTTTACGCACCGATGCTGGCTGCTTTCTTTGGCGCACTGGCAGCGACGGTGGTGATTTTTCTGCTGAGCCGCCAGCATGACAGTTCGCTTTCGCGACTGCTGTTAGTCGGTATCGCCATCAATGCCCTGTGCGGTGCTGCGGTGGGCGTTTTGTCGTGGGTGAGTAATGACGCTCAGCTACGTCAGCTCTCCCTGTGGGGCATGGGCAGTCTCGGTCAGGCGCAGTGGTCAACACTGCTGGCCGTCGCTTCGCTGATGGTACCCACCGTATTTGTTATCTGGCGTCTGTCTGCGGCACTGAATCTGCTCCAGCTCGGCGAAGAAGAGGCACACTATCTCGGCGTGGATGTGCAATCGGTTCAACGGCTGTTGCTGGTATGCAGTGCCTTGCTGGTTGCCGCCGCCGTAGCGGTGAGCGGTGTGATCGGCTTTATTGGTCTAGTGGTGCCGCATTTAATCCGCATGTGGCTGGGGGCCGATCATCGTGCCGTTATTCCCGGTTCAGTTCTCGCGGGCGCGCTACTCTTGCTGATAGCCGATACCTTTGCCCGCACGCTGGTCGCCCCGGCGGAAATGCCGGTCGGCCTGCTGACCAGCATTCTCGGCGCACCGTGGTTTTTATGGCTGATTTTCCGTCGCGGAGGGCAACATGGCTGAATCACTGAGCGTGAAAAATCTGCATTACCGCGTGGCGAATCGGCTGATTATCCGCGATGTGTCACTCAGCCTTGAACGTGGTGAACTGTTGACGCTCATCGGCCCTAACGGAGCGGGAAAATCGACGCTGCTGCGCTTACTGACCGGTTATCTTGCGCCCGCCGGCGGCGAACGCTGGCTGGCGGGTAAAACGCTGGAGAGCTGGGAGGCCAACACGCTTTCTCGCCTGCGCGCGGTGATGCTTCAGCAGACGCAGATGGGCTTCGATTGGCCGGTTGAAGCGGTAATTGGTATGGGGCGCATGCCATGGACGCAACAGCCGGAAAACGCCGTGATTCAGCAGGTGATGCAGCTCACCGAGTGTCTACCGCTGGCGGGTCGACGTTATGCGTCACTGTCCGGCGGAGAGCAGCAGCGCGTCCAGCTGGCACGAGCGCTGGCGCAGCTATGGTGTGAGGGTTCACCACGCGGCTGGTTATTTTTAGATGAGCCTACCTCGGCGCTGGATCTGTACCATCAACAGCATCTGCTGCGTTTGTTGAAACGGCTGACCCGGCAAGGAGCACTCCACGTGTGCGTGGTGCTGCATGATTTAAATCTGGCCGCGCTGTGGGCCGACAAGATTGTGTTGCTGTATGAGGGCATGGTAGTTGCACAGGGTGCGCCTGATGCGGTGATACAGGCGGAGACGCTGGCGCGCTGGTACGGCGCGGAAGTGCAGGTGCGGACGCATCCTGAATGCGATGCGCCGCAGGTGTTTTTAGCCCGGTGACATTGCCGGGGGCGCTGCGCTTGCCGGATGCGGCGTAAATGTCTTATCCGGCCTACAAAATCATGCAAATTCAATAAACTGCAAAAATCTGTAGGCCTGATAAGCGAAGCGCATCAGGCTTCTGTGTTTCCGGCCTTACCAGCCGTATTTCACCCCCAGCATCCCCTGGGTGTCGCTATAGCCCTTATCGCCCATTTGCACGCCCACGTTGCCCCACACGCTCAGGTTTTGACTCAGCTTGCCTTCCACACCCGTGCGCACTTCGCCCAGATTGCGCGAGCCGTCGCGGCTGACGCGTACCCCGTCCATCCGCACGCCGTAGGTTTCACTGTTGTAAATCCAGTTTGCCTCCACATACGGCTGGAACTCACGGCCTTTACCTTCATCCAGCGTGTTATGGCTGTTGAGGAAGGTCTTCAGGCCCAGACGCGTCTGCACATTACCGTCGCCCTCACTGCGGATGCGCGTGCCGTCATGACGAGTATGCGCATCATCCTTCACCCCCATCCACGTCACCTGCGCCTGCGGCTGTACGTACCAACTGTTCAGCGTACCCGCGCTGCCGCTGAACTCGCTCGCTTTCAGCGTATAGCCCGCTTCCAGCGAGGCCGTCAGCCCCTTCGACTGGTAGTCGTCGCGCTCACGGTTGTCTGCTTCCACGCTGTTATCGAACCCGCTGTACAGCAGCCAGCTATCCACATATGCCCCGCTGCGGTCGGCCTCGTTCTGGTACCATGTGCCGTACACCCCGACGCTATAGCCGCTGATGCGTCCGTCTGAGTCATAGCCCGCCCGGTCGCTGCGGGTGTGACTGTGCGCGTTGGCGTAGCCGCCCATCACGCCCAGATGGAAACGGTCCTGCCCGCTGGCGCTCCACTGCGCCACTTCGCCCCCCACCTGTAACACATAGCGGTTGCTCTGCGTTTTCAGTTGACCATCACCCGCCTGTGAACGCTCATGCCCGCCGACGTGACGCATCCACAGGCTTCCCGCGAAGCTGTCCTCGTCATGCAGCCCCTCCGTGTACTGCGGCTCGCCCAGACGGTCGTGCAGACGGTGCGTGAAGAAACTGTTGGCCGTCGCCAGGTTACTGATGTAGCTCCCCGCTTCCGGGCGCAACACCGATGGCCCGGTCGGGTCAACGACGGGCGGCTGCGCCGGCGTGACACCGCTCCACTTACTGGTCAGATACCAGTTCGCGGCGTTATCGCCCTGCCCTTTCGCCAGGCTATAAACCCACGCGCCCGCTTCCACCGTGCCGGTGGTCAGGGCGAAGTTACCCGCCGAGTTACCGCCTACGCTCACCAGTTCAATACCGTTGGTCGTCTGCGCCCCAAGGCCGCCAACGTTATTCACCTGCACGCGGGTATTTCCTGAAGTGTCGCCCGTCACCGTCAGTTTATCGGTGGCCGACTGGTCATCGCCCAGCTCGGTGTTGAAGGCTATCAGGCCGTTATTTCCCGTGTAGTTGCCGTTGACCATCAGTTGATTACCCGGCTGAACGCCCGGCTGGTTCATCAGCACCGTGCCGCTGTTATTCAGGTTACCGCCCACCGTGGTATTCGCCACGGCCAGCGTGCCGCCCTGACGAACATCCATATCCCCCGCCGTGCGACCAAAGCCTGAGAGCATCGCCCCGCTGTGAATATTCACCTGCTGGCTCGCCATCGCCACGGCGTGGGCGGCATCCGCGCCGAGCGCCAGCTCTCCGCCGGTGATGTCCGTGTTGCCGGTATACTCCGCCGAATCCGCCGTTAATGTCAGCGTGCCGCTGCCCTGTTTGTTCAAGTCGCCGCTGCCGCTAACCGCAGGACTCAACGTCCAGTCGCTGTTGGTAGCCACCGTCAGCAGGCCGTCGTTCTTCACGCTGGCTGTGCCGAGGTTCGCCGCTTCCGTGACCGTCATAGCGCTGTCCGTATTGATAGTGAACTGCCCACTGAAACTCGGGTTATCGCCAGTCACGGCGACATCCGATGCCTGCGCCACGTCAACAATGCCCGCGCCGCTCAGGCTGTTGAGCAGTTCCCCGGTGACGCCATTCAGCGTCAGGGCTCCGTCATTAACCACGTTACCGCTGCCCGCGCCCTGTGCATTGTTCAGCACCACTTCCGCTGCGCTTTCGATGGTGGTGGTGGCGCTCAGCCCTGCGTTTACCCCGTCAATCGTCAGCACGCCGCCCGCCACGCCGAGATTACCCGCCCCGGTCAGGCTGCCCAGGCTGGCGCCGCCGTTCTGAAGCGTCAGGCTGCCGCCGTTGAGCGCCAGCGTGGAGCCCGCGTCTGCGGAGAGTTGGCCCGCCGTCTGCGTGGTGCCGTTCAGGTCGGCGGTGGCGCCATCACGGATCAACAGCGCTGACGTGTTACCCAGCGCGCCGTCCGCATCGGTGCGCAGCGTACCCGCCTGCACCTGCGTTTCGCCACTGTAACTGTTACCGGCGTTCGACAGCGACACCAGACCAGCCGTGTTAATGCCGAGATTCCCCTCACCGGAGATAGCCGCCGACATATCCGCCGCCGCCCCCTGCGCCCCAACGCGCTCCGCCAGTATCAGCGTCTGCCCGGCATGAATATCCAGCGCTTGCAGGCCGTAGTTGATGTACAGTCCATCGCCCGGCGCGGTGGTCAGGCGAAAGCCATACTTCCCATCCGCCACTACGGTACCGTTTTGCGCAATGGCGATGCGTTCATTTTCCACCACCGCGTTACCGCTTTGGTCGGTCAGCGTCAGCGCACCGCCCGAGCCGGTCACGTCCTGTGCCTGCACCAGTTGCACGCTCACATTCGTATCATCCTGCTCCAGCAGATTCAGTGTTGTGTCCGGGTTAGCCGCGCCCGGATCGTTCCACGGGTTCGCCACCGTGACCTGCACCGTTCCCGTATCCGCCGTCAGCATACCGGTTTGAATCGCGCCATGCGCCTGTGTACTTGCGGGTATTTGGGTGTTGAAAATCAGTTTGCCGCCGTTAAGATGCAGACCGCCAATCTGTTGTACGCCATCGCCGACAGTAGTGGTATTGCCCGCGTCCAGCTTCAGCGTCGCCTGCGTCAGCGCCAGAGTATTGTCGCCGGAAAGATCGAAGGTGCTGTTTTTAAGCTCTGCTGTCCCGGTATACGCACTGCCGGTGGTATCAGCGAAGTTAAAGGCGTTATCCGCACTGGCAAGGTCAACCTGCAGCAGGCCGCTGCCGGTAAGCGCGTTGCTCAGGGTGTAGTCGCCGGTCGCTTCACTGGCGCCCATCACCGAGAGCGAGCCCGCGTCGGCAATATTCACCGCGCTGCTGCCCAGCCCGGTATTACCGGTTGTAGAGTGCGATGCCACGGTTAGCGTGCCGCCATTCACCTGCGTGCGCCCGCCGTAGCTATTTTCGGCGGTAAGGACGGTGTGACCCGCGTCCTGAATAACCGCGCCATTTTCCCCTGCGATCAACGGATTAAAGAGATAGCCCGTCGCAGAATCATCGGTGTGGTTAAAGACCAGCGAACCGTTGCCGTCACCAAACTCAACGCTGTCGGTACCGGTGAGATGTCCGGCGACCGCCGCGATATCCTCGTGCGCCGCGCCGATGTTGAGCGAGCCGGTACTCCCTTCAGCCAAACCCAGTAAGACGCTTCCATTCGTCAACGCCAGCGTTCCCTCATTGCTGAGCGTCACGGCGCCATCACCGTATGCGCCGATCTCAAGGGTAGTGCCTTGCAGCAGTGAACCGACGCCGTCCACATTCACGCGGCCGACTCCGGTGTTATTTACTCCCACGGTGGTAGCGCCTGCGGTAACCGTGCCTTCGCTCGCAATATTGAGCGTGCCGTTCCCCCACTCACCTATCATCAGGGTTTGCGGGCTGTTACCCGCCGAGACAATCTTCCATTGGCCTTTGGTGCCCACGTTCACCACGCCGACACTCTCCTCTACATCGCCAATGGTGGCCCTCGAGGACGTGTTCACTTCAGCAGCGTCGCTGATATTCAGGGTTCCCGCTCCTCTCTCAGCGATCATGATTTCAGCGGTATTCAGTTGGGAACCTTCGCCGCTGACATTCACGTCACCCGTGGCCATTTCCCAACGCGCCAGCGAGACCTCTCCGGCATCCACTTTCCCCCCGCTGGCAATGTTTAGCGTACCGCTTCCGCCAGTGCCAACGGTCAGCATTTGTGCACTGCCGCCAGCATCTGCCAGACTCCAGTGACCGTTATCGCTGACATCGACCACGCCGACAGAGTCACCATTTAGCCCAACCGCACTTGCGCTGGTGCTCTGCACTACGGCAAGGTTGGAAATCGACAGGTTGCCTGTTCCAGAATCGGCAACAACCAGCTCGGCGGTGGTCATTTTCGATTCCTCGCCGTCAACGGTTACGATGCCCTGCGCGCCGGCACGCGAGCCAATGAAGGCGTTTCCCGCGATGACCTTCCCTGCGCTGTTAATGTTGAGCGTGCCGGAACCCGATTGGCCCACCAATAACTGCTGGTTATTAAGCACCTCCCACTCGCCGCCGGTGGATACCGTCACGGTGCCCGTTCCCGTTGCTCTTTGTGCAATGGTGCTGTTGCCGTTACTGTAGACAATGCCGGAGTCAGAGATGGAGAGTTCACCCTCGCCATAATCACTGACCCGCAGGGAGGCGGTCGTGAGTACGGAACCGCTCCCCGTCACGGTAGCTGTACCCTTGCCACTCTCAAAGCTGCCAAGTGTCATCACACCTGATGTAACGCTGCCGTTTGAATGAATATCCAAATTCGCTGTACCGTTATAACCAATATTCAGGCTTTGTGACTGATTTGTATCGTTAATCAGATTCCAGCTACCGCTATCCGTCACCGTTACCAGCGCAGTGACGTCAGCCTCAGACGCAATAATGACATTCTGCGCCGAGGTTATATTTCCCTCATTACGAATATTCATCATGGCGTTGCCTTGCCAACCAATAATCATCGCTTCGGTATTAAGTTGGGCGCCCTTTCCTTCGACGTTTAAGGTTCCATTCCCTCCGTCACGATATGCCAGGATAGTTCGACCTGCGCTTACAGTGCCGCCGTTAAGGATATTCAACGTTCCGGTACCCCGATTACCAATTGAAAACTCACTCTGCCCCAGTTCCCAGATACCTGTTCCGGTTACGTTCGCAGTGCCGACTGCATTGGTATTTGCCCCAATCGTTGAAGAGCCCGTTATACTGGTCAGGGCACCATTATCGTTAATGGTCATTGTCCCGGTGCTCGTATTTCCGACAATAACGCGCTCAACCGTCAGTGCATTGTTATAGGTTTGACTATCACCATTATCGATAGTGAGCACCACAGCCTGGGCGGAGCCGGATAGCGCCAGCATGATCCACAGTGACAGACGGCAAAGAGATTTAATGCTCAGCGCAGCATCGCCTGGTGAAACCGTTACGGCTTGCTGAACAGACACAGTTTTACCCAGCCGGCGAGTATGCTCCGAGCAAACCTGATAAACACGTAAAGTGCAGTTCCAGACAACACGGTAAATCCTATTCACTATTATTACTCCTTGTTTTCACAGGCAATGCCGGAAGCCCGCTGCACTTTTTACAGGCGAGCAGAGGCCGTAAACGCTAAAAAAGCGTTATTTCTCAGTACAAAACATTCACTCTTTTTCCTTATTCACCCTGCTAATTAGCCAGATCAAAATGAGATAATAAGAAAGTTTGAGCGTTAAGGATTATTCCATTCAGATAATATTTTCATTCCAGGTCAATATAAAACCGCCCCCTCAGAAGTGGCTTTCTACTTTACCTGTTAATAAAAGTGACGGCCCAGTTTCACATCACCAAAAAAAACTGTCAACATAGCCACAAAGAAGCAAACATTGAGTTAATAACATGACAAAACTATTTTGCGTAAAAACTCTCACCTTTGCGCCATTTAAAAAACGCGCACCGCGCCAGCTACCGCCCCTGCAACAATTCACCTTCAGAAATTTAAATATGCATATAAGATTTGCACACCTAAAATCTCTTTTTTCACAACAATTGCTCACCGCACAAATTGCCAAAAGCGATCAAATATCAACCAATAAATGATTAGCAATGAGAATGAATACCCTTCTTCACTCTTTCGAATCACAACGAAAAAAAGTTACGAACAAAAATCTTCACTTGCGCAGAAAATCATAAGTATTGCGTAATCTTGCTCTGTCAGCGTTTGCCGCCAGGTCTCGTCATTACTGGCTCCATAGCAATATTCCGTAACAAATGAAATGCTATTAGCTTTCTTAAATTACACTTAAGATGCGAAACGCTAACTATGAGAATTCTAATTAGTTGGCATGTAAATTATTTCACAACTAACAACACTTCAATAACACTTAAGATCACGTGCTTAGCAGGGGCAAAATGGAATTTAGGGTAATGCTCAAATCGCACTTCGAGCAGGTCAGATGCAAGTCGGATTTCCTTTCTTTTTTTACAGAGCTCCAGCGCAATAATGTTTCTTATTACATCTATTTTGTCGCTACGGGGAACGTCAAGGTCATCACCACATCCGATAATTATGTGGCGGTAAAGAGTAGCCGGGGTATTATCAAAATTAACGCAAATGCGAGTAAGTTTTTAACACGCGTGGCGGCGAAAAGACATTTCGCGGGAAGAACATCGTATGAGCAGTATTGTGTAGAGTTAGCGAATGCGGGTGTCTTTAAGTGGATCGTTGATTTAAATGAGAATATGCGCTTTTACTGGTCTAAGGATAATCGGCTGCTGTACTGCGAAAATATTATTCCTTGCGAAAAAGAATAAAATGAACAGTTATCTTCTTTCTAACATCAGTGAAGTAAAAATCGGCGCTGGCGCGCCGATTTTAAAGGCGTGACTATCAGGCGTTAGTCACCGGTTTCTGGTCATTCGGTGTCTGTGCATTCGCCAGCATACGGCGTACCGGCACAATCAACACCATCAGAACCGCCGCACAAATCAGCAGCGCGATAGAGCAGCGCGCGAAGAGGTCTGGCAGCATATCGAGTTGGTCGGCCTTCACGTGACCACCAATCAGGCCCGCCGCGAGGTTGCCCAGCGCACTGGCGCAGAACCACAGCCCCATCATCTGGCCGCGCATTCTTTCCGGGGCCAGAAGGGTCATGGTTGCCAGGCCAATCGGGCTCAGACACAGCTCACCCAGGGTCAGCATCAGGATACTGCCCACCAGCCAGAACGGCGATACGCCCGCCCCGCCGTTGCTCAGCACGTTCTGTGCCGCCAGCATCATCAGGCCAAAGCCCGCTGCCGCACACAGAATACCAATCACAAACTTAGTGATACTGCCCGGACGGATGTTTTTGCGCGCCAGCATCGGCCACGCCCAGCTAAATACCGGAGCCAGTAGGATGATGAACAATGCGTTGATAGACTGGAACCATACCGCCGGAATTTCAAAATCGCCGATCATGCGGTTGGTGTAGTCGTTGGCAAACAGGTTGAATGAGGTCGGTTTCTGCTCAAAGGCAGACCAGAAGAACGCGGCAGAAACCAGCAGGATAAAGCACACCAGCAGGCGCGCGCGCTCTTTACGATTCAGCCCCGCAAAGACAAACAGATAGATAAAGTAGAGCGCAACCGATGCCGCAATGATGTACACCAGCACGCTGGCGACCGCGACCGGATTGATCACTATCACGCCCTGTGCAATCAGGGTGATGATAATCGCCACGCCGACCGCCAGCGCCAGCAGCCACGCTCCGACGCCGTTTTTCTTCGCCACCGGGCTATTCCAGGTGGAATCCAGGCCGACTTCGCTGTCATAGCGTTTCATCGACGGAACCGCAAAGACGCGGAAGATGATCAGCGCCACCAGCATCCCGATGCCCCCGATACCAAAGCCCCAGTGCCAGCCATGCGATTTAATCAGCCAGCCGGAGATCAGCGGCGCGATAAACGAGCCCATGTTGATGCCCATGTAGAACAGCGAGAAACCACCGTCACGGCGTGCATCGCCCTTTTTATAGAGGGTACCGACCATGACCGAGATACAGGTTTTGAACAGACCGGAACCCAGCACGATAAACATCAGGCCGATAAAGAACAGGTTGTCGCCCATAAACGCCGATAGCGCAATGGAGAGGTGGCCCAGCGCAATCAGAATCGAGCCGTACCAGACGGCTTTTTGCTGGCCAAGCCAGTTATCCGCCAGCCAGCCGCCCGGCAATGCCGCCAGGTACATGGTACCGGCAAAAATCCCCACAATCGCCGAGGCGTTTTCACGCGCCAGCCCCATCCCGCCGTCATAAACGGTTGCCGCCATAAACAGAATCAGCAGCGGACGAATACCGTAAAACGAGAAACGCTCCCACATCTCCGTAAAGAAGAGTGAGCCAAGCGGATAAGGATGACCGAAGAAAGTTCGGCTTTCAGTGTTATTCACAGAGGAACGCATAGATTCTCCCAAAAGAGGTGTGTTGTCTTGCTTGCAAGCGCCATCATGCACGCTGGCCCTTTATCAGACGGGTCAGTCATTTACATAAGGCAAAATATTATTTAACCATTTAGCAACCGGATACTAATTTTGTCCGGCTGAGAACACAAAACTTTAAGATAAAAAGTCGACAACTGTCTAGTTTTAAAGATTTTATGTCACGAAATGTCGTTCTTTTATTGACATCGTCTGGGATAAATCGCCGGGCAATATTCATTTCCCGGGCCATTATTCGGGTATTTTCGCTTTTCGCATGTAAGTCCTGTTCATTTCAACGGCTTTTTCTCCCTGCCGTCACGCCCTACTCTTCAGCCCGTAATGTCACCATTGATTCTATTCAGGCAGGAAATTATGAACGTTAAAACGCGTAAAACCCTAATCGCACTGGCAATCAGTTTCGCCTCGGTTGCTGCCCCCTTAACGACATTTGCCGCATCGGTTCCGGCAGCGGTCTCTCTGGCGCAATTGCCCGCCGATCGCGCCATCGGCCATCCCGAAGTGGTGGCGACCTTTAGCGGCGCGATGCCAACCGGCGTCACCGTTACCGAAACAGGGCGAATCTTTGTGAACTTCCCGCGCTGGGGAGACGACGTCCCCTTTACTGTCGCTGAAATTAAAAACGGCACAGCGGTTCCTTACCCGGATGCCACCGTGAACAAAGCGGATAACGCACGCCCCGGCGAACGCTTTTTAAGTGTGCAGAGCGTTGTCGCTGATGGTCAGGGAAAACTGTGGGTGCTGGACACGGCTGCGCCCGGCTTTTCAAAACCGGTCGACGGGGGCGCGAAACTTGTCGCGATTGATTTACAGAGCAACAAAATCGTTAAAACGCTTGTGCTGCATTCGGATGTCATCCTGCCCGCGACCTATATCAATGATGTGCGGTTTGATTATCGGGTCGGGAAAGCGGGTGTCGCCTATATCACCGACTCTTCGTTATCCGGTATCGGTGGCATCATTGTCGTGGATCTGGATTCCGGTAAGGCCGTGCGTCGCTTGACGGGCGATCGTTCCACCTCTCCGGAAAAAGGTTTTGTGCCAGTCGTCGAAGGCGAAACGCTACTTCAGCGTCATGCAGATGGCACTACCGCGCCGTTTAGCGTCGCCTCGGATGGTATCGCCCTTTCCCCGGATGGCAAAACGCTGTACTACTGCCCGCTGTCAGGGCGACATCTGTTTGCCATTTCAACAGAATTACTGCGCGATCCGAGCATTACTGAGGCGCAATTATCCGCAGCAGTTCAGGATCTGGGTGAAAAAGGCGCGTCAGATGGTCTTGAAAGTGACGCCAACGGGGCGGTTTATGCGGGCGATTATGAACGCAACGCCATCCGTAAAATGGATAAACACGGCACCTGGCAAACCATCGCCCATGGCCCGCAAATTCTCTGGCCGGATACGCTCTCTGTTGGGCATGATGGTTATCTCTACTTCACGGTAAACCAGTTGCACCGCCAACCCGGTTTCCATCAGGGTAAAGATATGCGCCAGAAACCTTATTCTCTGTTAAGAATTAAAATCGACACCGCACCGGTAAGTACCCATTAATCTTTTTCAGCCCCTCAATAAGGGGCTGAAATATCATCAGTAACGCAAAGAAAAATCTCAAATAAATATCGGCTGAAACGTTTTGGTATAGGCTTAATAGTTCTTGATATTTATATCGCTGCTATTAAGGAAAATATCCACATTCATTACTGATAACCTATGCTTAAGGAGATATTTATGGCCGATCGCGACACGTTAAATCCACAATACCCATGTCCCCCTTTCCAGACGCAAACTCAGCAACCGCCAGGCCTGGATTCGAAAATGATCCCCGAGCCCGATCATGGCGAAGAGAGCTATCGCGGTCACGGCCGCCTGAAAGGGAAATGTGCACTGATCACCGGCGGTGATTCCGGGATTGGGCGCGCGGTAGCCATTGCTTACGCCAGAGAGGGCGCGAATGTCGTCATCAACTATCTGCCTGAAGAAGAGTCAGATGCGAAAAGCGTTATTGAGGTCATGAAAGCGGAAGGGGTCAAAGCGGTAGCGATCCCCGGTGATTTGCGGGATGAAAATTTCTGTCATTCTCTGATCGAACAGACGGTAGAGCAACTGGGTAAACTGGACATCCTGGTGAATAACGCCGGACGACAGCAGTATTGTGAATCGCTGGAAGATCTCACGACCGAAGCGTTTGACGCCACCTTCAAAACCAACGTCTATGCCGCCTTTTGGCTGACCAAAGCCGCACTTCGTCACCTGAAGGCGGGCGCATCAATTATCAACACCACATCCGTTCAGGCATTTAAACCCAGCCCGATTTTGGTTGATTATGCGCAAACTAAGGCCTGTCTGGTGGCATTGACCAAATCGCTGGCAAAACAACTGGGGCCGCGCGGTATTCGGGTGAATGCTGTCGCACCGGGGCCATACTGGTCAGTGCTGCAAACCAGCGGCGGGCAGCCGCAGGAGAAGGTTGAGCAGTTTGGTGCCGACGCCCCGCTGGGTCGTCCAGGGCAGCCGGTGGAAATTGCGCCACTGTATGTGCTGTTTGCCTCCGACGAGTGTTCGTACGCGTCCGGGCAGGTATGGTGTTCAGATGGCGGTACCGGAACACTGTAATTGCCTGATGGCGCTGCGCTTATCAGGCCTACGGGTCGGAGTTAACCCGTAGGTCGCGTAAGCACAGCGCCCCCGACAAAGCCGAGCGATTAGGGTTTCAGCCGCTTACCCTGTTCATCCACCACCTTTTCACCATCTTCCTTGTTGAACGCGCGTTGCTGCGCATCCGGCAATATATCCAGCACCGTTTCAGACGGGCGGCACAGACGCGTGCCCAACGGGGTTACCACGATCGGGCGGTTGATTAAAATAGGGTATTGCAGCATGAATGCCATCAGTTCGGCATCGCTAAACCGATCTTCGGCCAGCCCTAACGTTTCATAGGGCTCCACGTTTTGACGGAGCAGCGCCCGCACACTGATGCCCATATCGGCAATCAGTGTGCTCAGCTCATCACGCGAAGGTGGATTTTCTAAATAATGAATGATGGTTGGCTCTGTGCCGCTGTTACGGATCATCTCAAGCGTGTTACGCGACGTGCCGCAGGCCGGGTTGTGATAAATGATGATATTGCTCATTTCAGTTTCTCATTACAGTGTGAGTGAGAGACGTAATACCAGTGCGGTTAAGGTAACAAGCAGCACCGGTAACGTCATAATAATCCCGACGCGGAAATAATATCCCCAGCGAATCGTCATATTCTTCTGAGAAAGCACATGCAGCCACAGCAGCGTTGCCAGGCTGCCAATGGGCGTGATTTTTGGCCCCAGATCGCAGCCAATCACGTTGGCGTAAATCATCGCCTCTTTAATGACACCGGATGCACTACTGCCATCAATCGAAAGCGCACCAACCAGCACCGTCGGCATGTTGTTCATCACAGAAGAGAGAAATGCGGTCAGGAACCCCGTACCCAGCGTGGCGGCCCAAAGGCCATTATTCGCCAGCATGTTCAACACGCCGGAAAGGTATTCCGTCAGCCCCGCGTTACGTAAGCCGTAGACCACCAGATACATACCCAGCGAGAAAATGACAATCTGCCACGGCGCGCCGCGCAGCACTTTTCCGGTATTGATTGCTTCTCCCCTTTTCGCCACCGCGAAAAGAATGAGTGCGCCCACCGCGGCGATGGCGCTAACCGGAATCCCCATCGGCTCCAGCACAAAAAAGCCTGCCAGTAGCAGAAGCAGGACAACCCAGCCGGTGCGGAATGTCGCCGGATCTTTAATCGCTTTTGCGGGTTCTTTGAGGCGTTCAAGGTCGTAGGTAGGCGGTATGTCTTTGCGAAAGAACAGATGTAACATCACGAGCGTTGCGGCAATGGCCGCGATATCGACCGGTACCATCACCGAGGCGTATTCCGTGAAACCCAGGCGGAAGAAGTCTGCCGAGACGATATTGACCAGATTAGAAACGATGAGCGGCAGGCTGGCGGTATCGGCGATAAACCCCGCCGCCATCACAAACGCCAGCGTTGTACTTTTACTGAACCCGAGCGCCAGCAGCATTGCAATCACGATCGGCGTAAGTATTAACGCCGCGCCATCGTTGGCGAACAGCGCCGCCACCGCAGCGCCAAGCAGGATGATATAGGAGAACAACAAACGCCCTCGCCCGTTGCCCCAACGCGCGACATGCAGTGCGGCCCATTCAAAAAAGCCCGATTCATCCAGCAGCAAGCTGATAATAATCACGGCAATAAAGGTTGCCGTGGCGTTCCAGACGATATTCCACACGATCGGAATATCATCAACGTGAACCACACCGAACCCCAGCGCCAGCACCGCGCCAAGCGTTGCGCTCCAGCCAATGCCTAATCCTTTCGGCTGCCAGATAACCAGAATAAGAGTCAGGACAAAAATTGCGCCTGCCAGTAACATACAACCTCCCCAAAACAATACATACGCAAAAACAGATATGTTTAGTTAAATTTTTTTAGCAACAGTTTGCCGTGCCGCCATTCGCTTCCCGCTTTTGCGCCATGCGTTGAAGGCCATCGCGCTCGCTTGACCAGGCCTGCTCAATCACCTGCGCCGCCCATGCGGGAATATGGGGCGAAAGACGATAGTGCACCCATTTCCCCTGTTTACGATCGAGCAACAACCCGCTTTCGCGCAGCATAGCCAGATGGCGGGAGATTTTCGGCTGGGATTGTTTCAGCGTTATGCACAGATCGCAGACGCAGAGCTCGCCTGACTCTCTGAGTAACAGAACAATACTCAGCCGCGTTTCATCAGAAAGTATTTTGAACAATTTCAGCGCGTTTAAAGGCATTCGTCCTCCTGTCAGATGCACGATAGCCTACGCCTTATGAGGAGAAAAGCAATCATACATATGAAAAAACATACCTGTTCTTTCTTTTCTATTTCTAATCCCACCAAGAATAATCTTATATTATTTTGGGAGATACACGAGCAGGGAAAATCTTACGTAAAGAAGCGTAAACAATCTCATCCAACATGAGAGTGAGTATTGATGAAAAAATAAATTTACGTTCTATCGCTATCCGCTTCATTTACTCATCTTTCTTCATAAAATATTTACCCTGAAGCGAAGCGCGTAGCGTGATTTATTTAACAAGAATATTTAGTTACATCCACAGAACGCAATTTGATCTTTACTCAATAACCGCTAGAGTTAATTCCTGAACGACATGAGATGCGAAATAAAATTTGCATCATCCTGACATAGTAAAATATGAGGTATTGAATATGGCAGAGCATCGTGGTGGTTCCGGTAATTTCGCAGAAGATCGAGATAAAGCCTCTGACGCAGGCCGTAAAGGTGGCCAGCACAGCGGCGGTAACTTCAAAAATGACCCGCAGCGTGCATCTGAAGCGGGTAAAAAAGGCGGCCAGAATAGCCACAGCGGTGGCCGTAAATCCGATAAATAACCTTTAATTAAATAAAATATATGAATAAGCCGCGAGTCTTCGGCCTCGTGGCTTATTATGATCCGGAGAGAATTATGAATATTAAAACCATTGAAGATGTTTTTATTCACCTGCTATCCGATACCTACAGCGCAGAAAAGCAGTTAACCCGTGCCTTAGCCAAATTATCACGTTCCACCGCCAGTGAAAAACTCAGTGCCGCTTTTAGTGCGCACCTTGAGGAGACGCACGGACATATTGAGCGTATCGATCAGATCGTTGAACAAGAATCCGGCCTAAAAATTAAACGCATGAAATGTGTCGCGATGGAGGGTCTCATCGAGGAAGCCAATGAGGTCATTGAAAGTACCGAAAAAAACAATGTTCGCGATGCCGCGCTTATCGCGGCGGCACAAAAAGTCGAACATTATGAAATTGCCAGTTACGGTACGCTCGCCACGCTGGCGCAGCAGTTAGGGTATAAAAATGCGTTAAAACTGCTCACAGCCACGCTGGAAGAAGAGAAGAAAACCGATCTCAAACTAACCGATCTCGCCGTGGGGAATATTAATACCCAGGCCGAGAAAAAAGGCGCTTAACCCCGTCATCGCCGGGATGACGTCGAAAGGGAGAGTTGTTCAACCAAAATGGCAAGAGAGTAGCGAACCGCTTTTTCGACGACATCCTGGCACTCGCCCGTAAACAGTATCCGTGCCGTTTCTATTTGACCGCGAATGTTCCATGCAAACCAGACAGTCCCCGCTGGGGTACCGTCGTCTCCCCCATCCGGGCCGGCATAACCGCTAATCGCGATACTGATATCAGCCCCAGCCTGAGTCAGTGCGCCTGCAGACATTTCCCGCACGCATTGTTCACTGACAGCACTAAACTTTTCTAATGTGCTGGCCTGAACATTCAGCATTTTTTGCTTTGCCGCATCGCTGAAAGTCACCACGCCAATATCATAAAATGCCGCGGTATTCTCTTCTGCGCAGAGTGCCGACGCAAGGTTGCCCCCCGTACATGACTCGGCGGTGGTTAAACGCCAGCCACGTTCCAGCAGCGCATTTGCGGCCAGTTTGGTCAATTCACCGGTGGTTTTTGAATCGTTATAAAGGGTTTCTTCCATCAGGTGCTCCTTATTTTTCTAACGGGATAATCGAGATATGCCCATTACGTTCAAGTATGGCATATTTAATTTTCTCCAGCTCTGTAATGCCCTGATTTTGGCGCGCGGCGACAAGTATGTCATCGCAAGAGACATCCACCTTTTTAAGTTTTTCCCTTAACACTGTCCCGTTTTCAACCAAAATAACCGGCGAACCATCCAGTTCCGACTCCGCGCCGGAAAAATATTTTTTCATCATCCCAAAAAGCATATCCACAACAATCAGCGTGATGATTGTCAGCATCGCACCGGTGACAGAGAAATCATTCCCTAATAGGGCCTGCTGAGTTGCCTCGCTGATAATCAATAATAATATCAGATCGAAACTGGTCATCTGCAACAGGGCTCTGCGCCCTGCTATTTTAAAGACAACCAGTAAAATCAGATAGATTGCAAGTGCACGAAATATCATCTCCATTCTTTTTTCTCCTAAGGATAGATAAACTGCCAGAAGTCTATTTCTGACCCGGCATTTAACCTAAGCGAGTTATGGGCATAACCGAATTCTTGTGGAGTGGCGTATAACCAGACGGTAAAGGGTTCTGTCTGTTGTGCGATATGATAAACAAAAAATAGCGTGTTATCCTGGCTGGACATTTTATCTGGCTTAGGCCAAATATTGCTGATTTCAAAATGTTTATTATAGTCACCATGCAGGCTGAAAACGAATAATCCCGTTCGTGCTGGTTTAGCGGAAATTTTTAATGCAAATTCCGTTTGTAATCTGCCAAAGCGTTCATATTCAACCTGCAACTTTTGGTCTGAAGATACCTTTATCGTTTGACTCAAATAGCCGTTGGAAAACAAGCCTCCAATTGCCAGTAAAACAACGAGCAACAGAAGAATTAATCCCCCATTTCTGCAGGCGGCTTCGAAATTTAGCGCGCGTTCACTCTCCTGAACACCGGGCAGTTGTTTTTCTTTTGACATTTCACACCTCACCGTTTCGCTTATTTTTAGCAGAACGATGATTTTTAAAGTAAACCCTTTTTAAGATTCATCGCGTTGCCAGTTTAAGGAATAGCAACCACGCTTAATATGTCAAGCCAATCACACGCAGGGAGTGTAGTATGAAAATATCTCTTGTTCCTCTTGTTTGCACATTATTGATTCCTGGCGCTTTTGCCGATGAAAAAGGTGGCCTGGAAAAAGATGCCGCACCTCCCGCCCCTCATGCGCTGGAAGAGGGATACCGCGGAACTGAAAATGCGCGAATCATGACCGTCGATCACGCTAAAACAATGCACGACGGCGCGACAATTTCGCTTCGCGGCAATCTCATCGACGATCAGGGCAATGACAAATTTGTGTTCAGGGATAAAACCGGAACGATCCACACCATTATTCCGCAATCGGTTTTTGATGGACGGACGGTAAAACCCGATAACATGATCAGTATTAACGGAAGCCTGGATAAGAAAGTCGATCCGCCGGTCGTGCGGGTAGATATGATTCAGAAATAATAAAAAGAAAAGCAGGATCGTGATGATCCTGCTTTTTATTTAAACATCTTGTTTAAACATCCGGGAACATCACGCTATTCCCAGGTGCTTCCCGATGTAAATGAATAAAGTTGAGGTGTCGCTCGTACTGGTCAAGAATATCAGTGATCACCTGCTCTTTACTGTAATCCATCAGGTCATTACCCTGGCTGCCCTCCAGCAGGAAGGTTTCCAGCCGGTAGTAGGTCGATTTCCCGCTGCGCGCGCGGTAGGTAAAGCCCGGCACCGAATATTGCCGTGGCCAGATCTGATAGACAAAGTTTTGCTCTTCACCCATATGCACCAGTAAATCCAGATGCCCCAGATGCTCGCCCTCTTCCGGTGGCAGGCTTTTCAGCTCGACGTACGCACCGCGTAGCCGCAGTTCCTGCGCCACATCTTCCATTGCCGGATAACAGACAGTTTCCATCATCTGTTTGGTGTAGCGCGTACCTGGGTAGTTCATCAGCCGCGAGAGACGCTTTTTCCAGCTGAGACGATCCTGAACGCTTAACGGTCGCGGTGCTGTATCACGATTGGCACTTTCGCGGCGATAGTCCTCCACTTTCAGCGATTTATACAATCCAGCCATCACGAAGAAGATCACAAAGCTGAACGGCAGCCCCATGATCACCGTGGTGTTTTGCAGCGCTGAAATTCCGTTAGTCATCAACATGCCAAGCGTCAGCAGGCCAATGGCCACCGACCAGAATACACGCAACCAGCCAGGTGCATCGCTGTTGATGTCTTTCAGCTGCGAGGTGAAATTGCCCAGTACCAGCGCACCGGAATCCGCCGAGGTGACATAAAACAGCAGGCCAGTAATGGTGGCGACGGAAGCACTAAAGGTGAACCCCGGATACTGTGCCAGCAGGCTGTAGAAGCCACGTTCCGGGTGCGCCATCGCTTCCTGTGCGAAGGCGGCACCGCCATGGATGATTTCATACAGCGCGCTGTTACCGAATACCGACAGCCACAGCAGCGTGAAGGTGAACGGAATAATCAAGGTGCCCAGCACAAACTGGCGAATGGTACGCCCGCGAGAGATACGTGCCAGGAACAGGCCGACAAACGGCGACCAGGCTACCCACCACGCCCAGAAGAAGAGCGTCCAGTTGTTCATCCACTCGACCGGGCGGTCAAAGGCGAAGCTGTTAAGTGTCATCCCCATAAAGCGATTTACATAGTCGCCAACGTTCAGTACCAGCGCATTGAGCAGAAACGAAGTGTCGCCCATAAACAGTACGAACAGGATCAGCCCCAGTGCCAGTGCGACGTTAAGTTCTGACAACACACGAATGCCTTTATCGACACCGGACGTCACCGAAATGGTGGCGATGATCACCGACAGCGCGATCAGCGCCGCTTTTGCCGCCATCGAATCCGGGATATCAAACAGTACGCTCAGCCCGTAATTGAGCTGCACCACACCAATGCCAAGCGTGGTGGCGATGCCGAAGATGGTGCCGATTACCGCCGCGATATCCACCGAGTGACCAATCGGCCCGTTGATACGTTTCCCGAAGATTGGATACAGCGCCGAGCGGATCGTGAGCGGCAAATTATAACGATAGCTAAAGTATCCGAGCGCCATCCCCATCAAGGCATACATCGACCAGCCGGTTAAGCCGTAGTGGAACAGCGTCCAGACCATCGCCTGACGCGCCGCCTCCATGGTTTGCCCTGCCCCTTCCGGCGGCTGCATATATTGTGTCACCGGTTCGGCGACGGAGAAGAACATCAGGTCAATACCGATACCGGCGGCAAACAACATCGCCGCCCAGCTCAGCAGGCTGAACTCAGGCTTAGATTGCTCCGGCCCGAGCTTTACCGAACCGAAACGCGAACAGGCAATGCAGACCACAAACACAATATAGAGCGTTGCCGCTAGCAGATAGTACCAACCAAAGGTTTTAGAGACCCAGTCCAGCGTGCGGCCAATCCACAGAGCGGAGAAGTCGCGAAAGAGGATCGTTGTCAGGGAAAACAACAAAATCAGTCCTGCGGAAGTGTAAAACACAACCGGATTGATTTTGTCCTTTTCCCTTGTCTGTGAAAGGTCTGTCATCCAGTATCCCCACTGTTTTTGCAACTATTAAAAATCAAATTCGCAACAATTAAGACACATTTTATATTGAACGTCCAATCAAAAACCGCTTTAATGTATAACCAATGCTGATGAATGGAGTGGCAAAAATGCCCAAACTGGGGATGCAGCCGATCCGGCGCAGGCAACTGATCGACGCCACGCTGGAAGCAATAAATGAAGTAGGCATGCACGATGCGACGATCGCACAGATCGCCCGTCGGGCGGGCGTTTCCACCGGGATCATCAGCCACTATTTCAAAGATAAAAATGGCCTGCTGGAAGCGACCATGCGCGATATCACCAGCCAGTTGCGTGACGCGGTATTGAGCCGTCTGCACGCCCTTCCGGAAGGTAGCGCAGAGCAGCGGCTCCAGGCGATTGTCGGCGGCAATTTCGATGAAACGCAGGTCAGTGGCGCGGCGATGAAAGCCTGGCTGGCCTTCTGGGCCAGCAGCATGCATCAGCCGATGCTCTACCGTTTGCAGCAAGTGAGCAGCCGCCGTTTGCTGTCCAATCTTGTGTATGAGTTTCGTCGCGAATTGCCGCGTCAACAGGCTGAAGAAGCGGGCTATGGGCTTGCCGCTCTGATCGACGGCCTGTGGTTGCGCGCCGCACTCAGTGGAAAACCGCTGGATATCACCCGCGCGCAATCGCTCACCAGCCACTTTATCAGCCAGCATTTACCGACCGATTAACCGAGGAGGAGTTATGTCCCGAATGGCAGAACAGCAGCTTTATATCCATGGTGGTTATACATCCGCCACCAGCGGTCGCACCTTCGAGACCATCAACCCGGCCAACGGTGAAACCCTGGCAACGGTGCAGGCCGCCGGACGCGAGGATGTCGATCGTGCCGTAGAAAGCGCCCGGCAGGGGCAGAAAGTCTGGGCGGGCATGACCGCCATGGAGCGCTCACGCATTCTGCGTCGGGCGGTGGATATCCTGCGTAAACGCAATGACGAACTGGCAACGCTGGAAACACTCGACACCGGCAAAGCGTTTTCGGAAACCTCAACCGTCGATATCGTTACCGGCGCAGATGTGCTGGAGTATTACGCGGGGCTGATTCCGGCGCTGGAAGGCAGCCAGATCCCCCTGCGTGAGTCATCGTTTGTCTACACGCGCCGGGAACCGCTCGGCGTGGTCGCGGGGATTGGCGCCTGGAACTACCCGATTCAGATTGCCCTGTGGAAATCCGCCCCGGCGCTGGCGGCAGGCAATGCGATGATCTTCAAACCGAGCGAAGTTACCCCGCTCACTGCGCTTCAGCTCGCAGAAATCTACACAGAAGCAGGACTGCCGGACGGCGTGTTTAACGTTTTGCCAGGCATCGGCGCGGAAACCGGGCAGTATCTGACCGAACATCCAGGCATTGCCAAGGTGTCGTTCACCGGCGGCGTCGCCAGCGGCAAAAAAGTGATGGCCAACTCTGCGGCCTCTTCGCTGAAAGAAGTGACGATGGAGCTGGGCGGTAAATCCCCGCTGGTTATCCTCGACGATGCGGATTTAGATCTCGCGGCGGACATTGCCATGATGGCGAACTTCTTTAGCTCCGGCCAGGTGTGCACCAACGGTACTCGCGTATTTATTCCGGCGGCGTTCAAAACCGAATTTGAACAGAAAATCCTTGAGCGCGTAGGCCGCATCCGCGCAGGCGACGTTTTCGATGTGCAGACCAACTTCGGCCCACTGGTCAGCTTCCCGCATCGCGATAACGTGCTGCGTTACATCGCCAAAGGCAAAGAGGAAGGCGCGCGCGTGCTCTGCGGCGGCGATGCGCTGAAGGGCGACGGTTTCGATAACGGTGCCTGGGTCGCCCCAACTATCTTTACCGACTGCACCGATGAGATGACTATCGTTCGTGAAGAGATTTTCGGGCCGGTGATGTCCATCCTCACGTATGAATCTGAAGACGACGTGATTCGCCGCGCCAACGACACGGACTACGGCCTGGCGGCAGGCGTCGTAACGGCTGACCTGAATCGGGCACACCGCATCATCCACCAGCTTGAAGCGGGTATCTGCTGGATCAACACCTGGGGTGAATCCGCAGCAGAGATGCCGGTTGGCGGCTACAAACACTCGGGTATTGGCCGCGAGAACGGCGTGATGACGCTACAGAGTTACACCCAGGTGAAGTCCATCCAGGTTGAGATGGGTAAATTCCAGTCCATATTCTAACCGGGAGGTTTATTTGCAATTTGACTACATCATTATTGGTGCCGGCTCTGCCGGCAACGTCCTCGCCACACGTCTGACTGAAGATCCGAATACCTCCGTGCTGCTGCTTGAAGCGGGCGGCCCGGATTATCGCTTTGACTTCCGCACCCAGATGCCCGCCGCGCTGGCCTTCCCACTACAGGGCAAACGCTACAACTGGGCCTATGAGACTGAGCCGGAACCGTTTATGAACAACCGTCGCATGGAGTGCGGACGCGGCAAAGGTCTGGGCGGATCGTCACTGATCAACGGCATGTGCTATATCCGCGGCAACGCGCTGGATCTCGATAACTGGGCGAAAGAACCCGGTCTGGAGCACTGGAGCTATCTTGACTGCCTGCCCTACTATCGCAAGGCTGAGACGCGCGATATTGGTGAAAACGACTATCACGGCGGTGACGGCCCGGTTAGCGTGACCACCTCAAAACCCGGCGTCAATCCGCTGTTTGAAGCGATGATTGAAGCGGGCGTGCAGGCGGGCTACCCGCGCACGGACGATCTTAACGGTTATCAGCAGGAAGGTTTCGGCCCGATGGATCGCACCGTAACGCCGCAGGGACGTCGCGCCAGCACCGCACGTGGCTATCTTGACCAGGCAAAACAACGTCCCAACCTGACTATTCGCACGAACGCCATGACCGATCACATCATCTTTGATGGCAAACGTGCGGTGGGCGTCGAGTGGCTGGAGGGCGACAGCACGATTCCGACCCGAGCGACAGCAAATAAAGAAGTGCTGCTGTGCGCAGGGGCGATTGCCTCCCCGCAAATTTTGCAACGCTCCGGCGTGGGTAATGCTGCACTGCTGGCTGAGTTTGATATTCCGCTGGTGCATGATTTACCGGGCGTAGGCGAGAACCTTCAGGATCACCTGGAGATGTATCTGCAATATGAGTGCAAAGAACCGGTTTCCCTCTACCCGGCTCTGCAGTGGTGGAACCAGCCAAAAATTGGCGCGGAGTGGCTGTTTGGCGGTACCGGCGTGGGCGCAAGCAACCATTTTGAGGCAGGCGGATTTATTCGCAGCCGCGAGGAATTTGAATGGCCGAATATTCAGTACCACTTCCTGCCGGTGGCGATTAACTATAACGGTTCGAACGCGGTGAAAGAGCACGGCTTCCAGTGCCACGTCGGCTCAATGCGCTCGCCAAGCCGCGGGCATGTGCGGATTAAATCCCGCGACCCGCACCAGCATCCGGCGATCCTGTTTAATTACATGTCGCACGAGCAGGACTGGCAGGAGTTCCGCGATGCAATTCGCATCACCCGCGAGATCATGCATCAACCCGCGCTGGATAAATACCGTGGCCGGGAAATCAGCCCTGGCGTGGAGTGTCAGACGGACGAGCAGCTCGACGAGTTTGTACGTAATCACGCGGAAACGGCTTTCCACCCCTGTGGTACCTGCAAAATGGGTTACGACGAGATGGCCGTGGTTGACGGCGAAGGCCGCGTACACGGCCTGGAAGGCCTGCGCGTAGTAGATGCGTCAATTATGCCGCAGATCATCACCGGCAATTTGAACGCCACGACGATTATGATCGGCGAGAAAATGGCGGATAGGATTCGTGGGCAAGAGGCGCTGCCGAAAAGTCTGGCGGCCTATTTTGTGGCAAATGGGATGCCGGTAAAACGCTCGCGCGCCTGAGAACAGAGCACAGGGACGTGCTTATCACCTCGCTTGAAAAGGCTTTATTCACGAACATCTGGACATTTTTTTCACCCAAACGGCAATCATCCCCACCGCCACAATATTGCAAAACCGTTCATAAATTGTGTTTATTTGTAAAATTATTTTTACCAATACTAACAATTAGTATTGATAATGAGAAACTCTATCGGCAAAATTCGCATTATCACATGATGTGGAATCTGCCTGATGATAACTTTGCCCATGAACCTGCTGGCGTGGAATCGCGTTGCACAGCGCATTCTGAAATGGCCTCTTCGTGAAAACACGACATCGCGCTACATCGCATGTTCCCCTTCCCAACTGATTATCACGCTCGCTAAATGCCTAACAGCGTCATCGGGTTATTCCCGAGCGTCCCTCCGGCATCAGGGCATAGGCATCTGCTCATATTCTGAATCTCGCCATGTCGCGCGATTTATTCGTTCTCACACATCGCCTGCGCTTCTCCCATGACGCAGCGGTAACCGGGAAAAACCGCAGCCAGCGGCTGCACCTCCAACTGCTACTCAGCCTCTTTGGGCAACACTTTTTTGCCCGCGTAAAGGAATGACGATGATAGCCAAAAAATATACGCTCTGGACCCTTAACCCGCTGCTGCTCGCCATCATGGCACCTGCGGTCGCACAACAGACTCCCGACGACACATTGGTGGTTTCCGCCAACCGCGCTAACCGAACGGTGGCGGAAATGGCGCAAACTACCTGGGTGATTGAAAACGCCGAACTTGAACAGCAGATTCAGGGCGGTAAAGAATTGAAAGACGCACTGGCACAGCTCATCCCCGGGCTGGATGTAAGCAGCCAGAGTCGTACCAATTACGGAATGAATGTGCGTGGCCGTCCATTGGTGGTGCTGGTTGACGGCGTACGCCTGAACTCATCGCGCACCGACAGCCGCCAACTGGACTCGATTGACCCCTTCAATATCGACCACGTAGAAGTCATCTCCGGCGCCACCGCGCTGTACGGTGGCGGCAGTACGGGCGGCCTGATTAATATCGTGACGAAGAAGGGCCAACCAGATACCCAGGTGGAGTTTGAGTCGGGGATCAAAAGCGGCTTTAACAGCAGTAAAGATCATGATGAACGTATTGCCAGCGCGATCTCGGGCGGGAACGATCGTATCTCCGGTCGCGCGTCGGTGGCGTACCAGAAATTTGGCGGCTGGTTTGATGGCAATGGCGACGCAACGTTGCTCGATAACACCCAGACAGGGCTCCAGTATTCTGACCGTCTGGATATCATGGGCACCGGCACGCTAAACATTGACGATACCCAACAACTGCAGTTGATCACTCAATATTATAAAAGCCAGGGTGACGATGATTATGGCTTGAACCTCGGCAAAGATTTTTCAGCAATTAGCGGAACCAGTAAGCCTTATGTCAGCAGCGGCCTGAGTTCAGACCGAATTCCAGGCACTGAACGTCACCTTATTAGCCTGCAATACTCTAACAGCGACTTCCTCGGCCAGGAGCTGGTGGGTCAGGTTTATTATCGCGATGAGTCGCTGAAGTTCTATCCTTTCCCAACCGTCAATGCCAATAAACAGGCGACCGCGTTCTCCTCATCGCAGCAGGACACGGATCAGTACGGTGCGAAACTGACGCTGAACGGTCAACCATTGGAGGGCTGGCAACTGACTTATGGGCTGGATGCGGATCATGAACGCTTTACCTCTAACCAAATGTTTTTCGATCTGGCACAGGCAAATGCGTCTGGCGGGATGAACAATAAGCGTATTTATACCACCGGGCGCTACCCAGCGTACGACATCACCAACCTGGCGGCCTTCCTGCAATCAAGCTATGACATCAACGATATTTTCACGATCAGCGGCGGCGTTCGCTATCAGTACACAGAGAACAAGATTGATGATTTCATTGGCTATGCGCAGCAACAGCAGATTGCTGCCGGGAAGGCACAGTCAGCCGATGCTATCCCCGGTGGCTCGGTCGATTACGATAACTTCCTGTTTAATGCGGGGCTGTTGGTTCACCTGACCGAACGCCAGCAGGCATGGTTTAACTTCTCCCAGGGCGTGGAACTGCCTGACCCTGGTAAGTACTATGGACGCGGCACTTATGGCCCCGCAGTCAACGGACACCTTCCGCTAATTAACAGCGTGAATGTGAACGAGAGTGAACTGGAAGGCGTCAAGGTCGACTCCTACGAACTGGGCTGGCGCTTTACCGGCGATAACCTGCGCACGCAAATTGCGGCTTACTACTCAATTTCTGACAAGAGCGTGCAGGCCAATAAAGATCTGACAATTAGCGTGGTCGATGACAAACGCCGTATTTACGGTGTCGAAGGTGCGATCGACTACTTTATTCCGGATACCGACTGGAGCACTGGCGCAAACTTTAACGTGCTAAAAACCGAATCCAAAGTCAACGGGAGCTGGGAAAAGTACGATGTTAAGGTCGCAAGTCCTTCAAAAGCGACGGCATACATTGGTTGGGCACCCGATCCCTGGAGCCTGCGAGTTCAAAGCACCACCTCCTTCAACGTGAGCGACGATCAGGGAGAGAAAATCGAGGGTTATACCACCGTTGATCTGCTCGGGAGTTATGAACTCCCTGTGGGTAAACTCAGTTTCAGCGTGGAGAATCTTTTCGATCGTGACTACACCACCGTCTGGGGTCAGCGCGCGCCGCTCTACTACAGCCCGGGATATGGCCCGGCGTCACTGTACGATTACAAAGGCCGTGGTCGTACTTTTGGTCTGAGCTATTCACTGCTGTTTTGAGTGATCGACTGTCTGCCCGGCGAAAGTCGGGCATGTCGGTTTGATACGCTTTGCTGACAAGGTGAGCAGATTGGCGCAACGTTGTTCCGCCTAATACTGGCATGGGCCTTATCTTTGAATATTTTATGGATCCATTTTTACACTCAATATTACTTCTATTTTTGATTATTTTTTGAAGTGAAACCGCCGGGGTAATCTGCAAAAATGAGTTCAGTTTTATTACGGGGCTTTCCCTTAATAAGTTCTAATCAACACCCCCCATTTAATAAAGAGTGATATGTAATGAAGAATATTATGAAGATTTGCGCCACTGCTGCTTTAGTATTGGCATATGCTAATTCAACTTTCGCTGCAAACCAGAGTACAGACCTGAAAGTTCAGGGTACGCTGACCATGGGAGCCTGTACACCGACGCTCTCTTCAGGTGGCGTCGTGGATTATGGGAAATTATCTATTGCTGCTTTGAATGCGAGTGCGGTAAACCAGTTGGGTGAGCATAAAGTCACTTTATCTATAACCTGCGAAAGCCCGACTAAAGTAGGTTTCACTGTGGTAGATGACCGGGCGGATACTGTCGCTGATACGGCCCCTAGTGCTAATGGCTTTTCTGCTAAACCTGCTCAGGAATTTGGTCTGGGTAAAACAGCGGGCGGAATTAATTTAGGTTCCTTCGCTATTCTTCCCTTTAGTGACTCTAATAATACAACGATTGATGGACAGCCTGGCCAACTCATCACCTCCAGAGATAATGGCGCTAACTGGTTCAAATTAAGCACGCTCGTTAAAAATGATGGTTCTGAAATCGTGGCATTTGCCAGTGATGATGTAACACCTGTGGCTCTGACAACCGCTACTGAAATAATGGATGTCAGCGCGGCGATTCAGGATACCACTACGTTGGCTATCACCGATGACACTCCGCTGGATGGTCAGGCGACGATTTCAATGGTATACCTGTAAAAATATAAATCCCTATCTAAATATAATCGGGGACACCCGATTATATTTAGATCTCGCAATAAACAATAGTACTATTTTAAAAAATCTGTTCGCTGCATCCGTTTTTATATTATAAATTAGAAAAATTGTCAAAGGGAGCATACAGCATTTTGTGAGAAAATCTGTTACTCCCTCATACGCGTTAAAATACATCCCCTTGATTCCAAATATGTCTCTTTTACTTAATCCAAATCGCCACCTCACCATACTCTTTATTTACGAAATAATAAATCATTAGGATAGTATAAAAACCAAAAAGTTGACAAAGGGGTCATCAAGGCGATATTCAGGCATCCTTAAGTGATGTAACCGAGATTTGGTTACTGTCCTTCTGAGGCTCTGCCCCTACAGTGAATATTGAAAAGTAGCCTGGATCGACGAATAACGTAATTTTTATATTTGGGGATGGTGAGTTCATACGATAAGACGTCGCTATATAATTACCTCAAAAATCCATTTTTACACCCAATACCGACTCCAGTCTTGGTTATTATTTAGCGTGAAGCCTCTTAGTTAATTTGCGAAAATTAATTGAGTTTTTATGAAGGAAAGTTAATCCCTTAAAAACCTCCAATCGATAACCGCCTATTATATAAAGAGTAATATGTAATGAAAAACATTTTGAAGTTATGTGCTACCACTGCTTTAGTATTGTCATCTGCGAATTCTGCCTTCGCAGCAAACCAGAGCACAGACCTGAAAGTTCAGGGTACGCTGACCATGGGGGCCTGTACACCGACGCTCTCTTCAGGTGGTGTCGTGGATTATGGAAAATTATCTATTGCTGCTCTGAATGCGAGTGCGGTAAACCAGTTGGGTGAGCATGACATCACGTTATCTATAACCTGCGTTAGCCCGACTAAAGTGGGTTTCAGTGTGGTAGATGACCGGGCCGATACTGCCGCTGATACCATCCCATCCGTTAATGGTTTTGAGGCTAAGCCAACTGAAGAATTTGGCCTGGGTAAAACGGCTGGCGGGACCAATTTGGGTTCCTTTGCAATGCTTCCCTTCAGTGGCACCAATAGCTCAACGGTTGATGGACAAACTGGCCGCATCATCATTTCAGACGACAATGGCGCTAACTGGGACACAAGTCACCTTGTTAAGAATGATGGCTCAGAAATCATCTCATTTGCCAATGAAACAGATCTTATCCCTGTTGCCCTGACAACCGCCACGGATCTCATTGGTGTTAACGCAGCCATTCAGGACACCACTACGCTGGCTATCACTGATGATACATCACTGGATGGCCAGGCAACTATTTCCATTGTTTATCTGTAATAATTAAATAAACAATATAAATATAACCGGGAAAATCCCGGTTATATTTAACAATGACACTGACCTGCGGTACCACTCTACATAGTCAGCACGTTTCCCTGTATTTAGCCCGAACCTTCCCTGTTACGTCATTATTATAAAATATGGCTCTGATATTATTGACAGACTTACAGATACACCAGATTAAGTGTGGCCTGGCCTTCATAGGGTTGATCGTCAGTCAGGGCCAGCGTCTTCAGGCTTTGTACCACCGGATGCACTGATAATGTGGCTGTGGCAGTTTCTACTGCTAAGGGTCGCGAGAAATCATCGGTACTGGAAAACGCCATGATATTACTGCCGCTATTCGATGCTTTCGTTGAACTGGAAGCCAGCTGCCACTGCGTGCCGCCATTGTCTGAATAAATAGTACGAGCAGGCGTATTATTAACGACTGGAGTCGGTAAGCTCGAATCTGCGACATACAAATAAAAATGCCCGATATGCACCTCCTCAGGTGTCAGACCAATTCCAAAACCATAGTTTTGAATATCTGCACTGCCCCCATCCAGAGTATCCTGACGGTTATCCTGAAACGAATAGCCCACCACAACTGGAGCTGTACAGGTTATGTGCATATTTATACTTCGGGTATCCAGGCCACTGGGCGTATCCGTATAAAGATGACTAACAGGAAAATCGCCAAATTCCAGCACCCCCCCATTATCCAGCGATGGCGTACAGGCACCCTGATCGATAGCTGCTTTTATTCGGATGTTTGTTGATGTCGCCCCCATAGAAACAAAAGGCAACATCGTGAACGGAAGATAACAGGCGAGTCTTAATAAAGAGAATTTCATTTTATTCCTTATTAAACAAAAATGCGTAAAGCACGCTTCAGGAAATGTAGTGTCAACACAGTGGAGAATGGAAGGTGAGATGAGAACAACGCTTTTGCTGGCCATATCTCTATATTCTCAGCCTTTTTATAGCGTGGCGGCACATCTCACCCTGGTAAAGATCCGCTAAATTAGGCTCTGTTGCAGCTATTATCAAGAAAGAGTTTAAAAAAAAGATCGCAAAATTGGACTCATTTTTGGCTCTATAAATGATTTATTTTTGGTGTGCTAAAAAACATCAGGCTAAGTAAAATAATGCTCATCAAGTAATCATGTTTTGTTTAATTTATAGATACCCGACTGGAGACAATATGTTTTCTCTTAAGCATTCTGCACGCCTGTTTACACTCGCACTGGTAATAAAATCCGTAACTGCTCTTGCTGCTGGTATGGTTCCGGAAACCTCCCTTCTCTTAATTAACGAACAAGATAAAGGAGGAAGTATTAATGTTAAGAATACGGATCCACATCCGTCATTGCTGTATACCAATATCGTTGATTTGCCTGATGACAAAGGGGTTCATCTGACGCCGACACAACCCGTGACGCGCGTCGAGCCAGATCAAACCCAACAATTACGGTTTATTCTGACCACCGATGCCCCACTGACCACAGAGCATCTTAAGCGTGTGACATTTGAAGGGATCCCCCCTAAAACAAAAAGCGATCATAGCCATGTCGCCATTAATATTCGTCAGGATCTTCCGGTATTGATCCACCCGGCAAATTTACCTGTCATAAAAGATGCGTGGACGCTTTTGAAATGGAGCGCCTCGGGTAACACGCTCACCGTTCATAACGACTCTCCCTACGTGGTTCGCCTGTCCGAGCAGGTAGTCGCACAGCCCTCCGGTGCCATGATGAAGCTTTCACGGACTTACATCCTGCCAGGCCAGACCCTGACGGCAAAGTCGAAGCAATCTCTGGAGGGCGATGGCCAGCTCAAGTTCTTTCCGGCCAGTCGCTACGGTATTCAGGTAGCCAGCTATACCGCGCCTTTGTCCAAATAACCTCTGCCGGATAATCATTTCATGTTCTCGTTATCAAATCGTTACTTACCGGTAGCGGTACTCAGCTGCCTGCCCTGCATATGTGCTTTTGCTTCAGATGCTCCGCTGGAGTTCGACGCTGGCATGTTAAAAAATCGCGGGCTTGACCCATCATTGGGGCAGTACTTTGCAGAAAAACCGCGCTTCATGCCGGGCGTAAAAGTCGTGAATGTCGTGGTGAATGGAGCGAAAAAAGGCAAGGTCGCCGCCACTTTTGGCCCGGATGGCCAACTTTGTGCAACCCCTGATTTTCTACAGGGCGCATCGCTTGTTGTTCCGGCAGATTTGCCCGACGCTCGTGATGATGAACATCTTGATAAAGCGCAATGTTATGACTACGTCCAGGCGTATCCAGGAAGCGTCATCACCCCCATTCCTTCACAGGAAGAACTCGATCTGGTTGTGCCTCAGGACGCGCTGGATACGACGGGTGAGGGTGATCAGGTACGGAATTATACGACAGGCGGTAGCGCCGGCATTTTTAACTATTCAGCATTTGCCACGCAGAACACGGCTAACGGAACCCGTACTGAAACAAAGCAGATGATGCTGGAAGAAGGGCTGAATATGCATGACTGGCTGTTGCGCAGCCGACAGTCATTGATGGAAGAGGACGGAAGTCGTCATACGGATAATCTGTACACTTATCTTCAGCATACGTTTGTCAGTCAGCAGAAAATTTTTCAGGCAGGACAGATTAATACCGCAGGTTCGGTCTTTGCCGGTACGGCGATTTCCGGGGTGCAAATCATGCCGGAAGACGCACTGGATAAAGAGGGTAACAGTGGCGTCATGGTTTCCGGTATTGCTCGCGCAGCGCAGGCCCGGGTTGAAGTCAGACAATCCGGACGAATGATCTATTCAACGCTGGTACCTGCCGGCCCCTTTACGCTGACTGATGTACCGGTAATCAGCAATAACGTAGGACTCGACGTCACGGTAACCGAAACAGATGGCAGCCGCACTCATTTTGAGATCCCGGCAGATGCCATCAACAGCCATCAATTGCGTAGCCCATCCGGGCTGTCTGCTGCAGTAGGACGGTATCGTAGTGATACGGAGAGCACCTCCTCTCCTCTGCTGGCAACAATGTCCGATGGCTGGAAAATCTCACCGCGGGTCAATGTGGGTACAGGTCTGCTGGCTGCCGAGGATTATGATGCTGCGGCAGTCACCCTGGACACGTTGGCTTTTCGCCAGTTACTGGTATCGGCAACCTTAAAAGGGTCTGCTGACAAGAAGCATGCCGTCAATGGACACAGCACGACATTCACTGCCAGTTATATGCTGGACAGCAAGGTCAGCATGGACATCAGTCTGACGCGCTACAGTTCCGGGTACAGAGAACTCGAAGACGCATTATCTGATGACGATGATTTTGAACAGTACCAGGGACAGTATTCCGCTGGCCTTCACTTTTCTCTGCCAGATTACGGCTCTTTTTCGTTCCGATACTCGCAAAACCAGGCGACATCTGGCGATCAAGGTAGTCAGTATATTAACGCCGCCTGGGGCAAATCGTTTGGTCGCGCCAATCTGAATATCAGCTGGCAGCACTCTCTGGGTCATGATGATCGTGTACAGGAAAACGATCATATCAACGATGACGAAGGCGATACCGTATTTGTAAACCTGAGTCTGCCAATAGGTGATCACCGGGTCAGTGCTTATTCGCATACCCTGCACCACGAGACGAATGTTGGTTTGCAAACAAATGGTGATGTGGGCGACAGCTCAAACTATTCACTCTCTGCCGAGCGCGATGTCAGCACCGGGGAGAATGACTTTAATGGCGCACTTAACAGTAATCTGCATTACACCCGTGTGGGCATAAGTGCCGGGATGAATGGCCCAGACGATCGCAATTACAGTCTGGCACTGTCAGGTGGGATGGTGGCACATAAAAATGGCCTTACCTTATCCCCATGGCCGGTCAAAGATACCTTTGCCATTGTGGAAGCCGGAAAAGACTTACCGAACACCCGGATCTCCACCCCTTCCGGTGATGTCTGGACGGATCATTGGGGGCGTGCTGTTGTCCCCTCTGTCAATCCTTATCACAAGGTTCGTGTGGAACTCGATCCCGTTAACCTGCCGGATAACGTGGATGTAGAAAACGGCTTTGGCGAAATTTCTGCCGGCCGTGGAGCCGTGGGAGCACTGCACTTTACTACGCTACATGTCCACCGGGCCATGTTACATGTCCGGATGGCCGACGGCAGCGTGCTCAAAAAGGGCAGTACCATTGTGGATGGTGCAGGCCAGTATGCGGCGACAGTCGTCGATGATGGGGTGCTGTTTATCGAAGATGTCAGCCATCAGCCTCAGCTTATCCTGATGGATAAGGCAAATCATCCGGTATGCCAGATTGCGTACCAGGCTTCTCCGGAAGCTGAAAGTCATGTGTTTGAGAACATCACAGGAGTATGCAAATGAAGCGCTGTCTTCGTAGTCTTATGTTTCTGGTCTCCGTACTAACGGTGTCATCCCCTGCTTTTGCGGAATGTAATGTCACCGTTTCTAACAACAATGTCGATTATGGCCGAATCAGCAGAAATGAAGTAAGCCAGCATCACGGTGACTGGTACTCACTCGATGAGCGAGACGTCAGGGTCAACGCATTTTGCAGCGAGCCCCAGGCTATGGCCCTTTTCTTCAGCGACAGCTCCGGATTACAACGTTTCCGGTTTGGTGATAATGGCGATCTTGTGATCACCGCGCAGCAAGGGATGCTGGATGGACGGCGTGTTGATCTGGGGAAAAGCCGTACTCACGGCATATTTTCGCCAATGGGAACGAAAAACAGAAGAACGTTATTGGTTCTCAATGACGAAGGGATTCTCCCGGTTCGCGGAGGAGAGGTCGCCATTGGGCAGCAATTCTCATTTGTCCTGCACCTCAAACCGGCGCTGAAGGCCGGACAACATTCTTCATCCGCCGATGAAGAACTGTTAACCAACCTGAACGTTCAACTTGAGACACAATAGCTTTTTGTGTAACTCACTCAGAACCGGCATCCCAGGTTTGCCGGTTCTGCACTATCTTTAACAGTAACAACAATGCGTGGATGACATGTGATGACGAATTCCAGGGAAATTATTCAGCAGCTTATTGACGGTTTATCACAGAAACAATCAATTTTTACGAAACGGAAAAACCAGGTTATTACGATGGATGGTTTTTCTGAACGTAACATTATCATCTTTCATCAAGGCATTATCTCAACATGCCGACTCAGCGATGACCGCCTTCTGGCTAATTTCACGGCCCCCAGAGTTTTTGGGCTAAATTACTATCTCGATGATGTACTTATGTATTTCAGGGCCTGTACTGATGTCAGCTATGAATTTCTACCACTGGCGGTGGCGGAAAAAGTGATCGTCGATAAGAATCTTTGGAAAGAAGTCGCGATCAACCATATGGTCACCCTTAATCAGATGTTCCGCTATGTCAACAACATGGCCGGCGTATCCAGCTATGCGCAAATTATTAATTGTCTTTATCAGTTGCAGGCTGAGCCTGACATCATACGTCTTCGTCGAACCGCGGCTGATTACATTGTTGAAAAAAGCGGTTTGTCCCGCAGCACGGTCATGAAAATGCTGGCGCAGCTTAAAGCTGATGGTAAATTACTGATGAGTAAGGGATTGCTGATGGATGTTCGGGATCTGGAATAACCCGCTGTGTTGAGCGGAATATCCTGAGTTGATTATCGTTTATGTACCTGAATATTCCGCACATTTCTCTGAATGCCTGCCCATTCTGACGTTGCCCCCACGCCATTGTTCATCTGACTTACGTAGGCGAGAGGTAAAATCAAGTGTATTTTTACATCCATTTCTAATCTTTATTTAGCTGGATTATTCAACTGTAAACACCGACAATAGCTGCGTTGTTTTAAAAGACAAACAACAATCTCCGGTTAGCGCTTACCCTGGCTTAATATAATATCGACGTCACGGTAGCATCCTTATCTTCCCGGTTATTTTAAAAAAGACTTTCCTGATATTGTCCAACCCGGGCAGGTTTCAGTCTTAATAATTAATATAAAAAACACATATAAACTTTTATTTATCGGCTAAGGAATAATTAACTCTGACTCTGGTTTGTTTTCATGTTTTTTCGTCATGCCTTTATCTCATTTCTGATTTGTTTTTCTTCGGCCACTTTTGCATTTGACCATATTTTGCCGGAAGAATGGGGGCCGACTCGTCTGGCCTCGACGCCCGTGAATGCCGTTTTGCCCGTCAGTCGCGCCCATTTGAAGCGGAGCATCATGCAAGAGTTCCTGTCATGGCAGGGGACGCGCTACCAGTGGGGCGGCAATACCCGACAAGGCATCGATTGTTCTGCCTTCAGTCGCCGGGTGATTGCAGCGGTATTACATCGCCCATTGCCCCGAACAGCGCTGGCACAAAGCCAAACTGGGGTAGCGGTGAGCCTCTCTTCACTGGAAACCGGAGACCTCGTCTTTTTTCTGACGCAGCCAGGGGTTCACCATGTCGGCATTTACATTGGTAACAATCAGTTTATCCATGCCTCCAGTTCGCAGGGAGTCACATTATCTTCTTTATCAAATCACTATTGGCGAGAGCATTACCAGATGGCGCGGCGGGTAACGGCTTAGTATATTGTGAGAGTTTCTCCAATCTGTTCCCGATATTCAGTACGCAATATTAGCGTTGGATGTTTGGCGCACGCAGCAAACGTTATTTTGAAGCGTTAACAACCACGCCGTAAAAAGGAGGGAAAAATGCCCCGGCACATGGATTTGAATGGCCGTAGCAATTTGTGTGAACGAGTAGCCCCCTTCCCTGCTGTGACACCTTTCCATACTCCGTCGCAGGTCGTGACCACCGTGTGGTGAGTCGATTCCGGGCGGCATGATCCTCCGGCGGACTACTCTCCTGCAACTGCCCGGCGTGGAATCAAGGATGAAACCGCCGGCGATACTCTCCGGGTGTCAGTCCAACGATGCGGGTAAACACCTTCCGGAAGGCCCCTGCATCGCTGTAACCCACATCCCACGCGATGCGTTCCAGCGGAAGCTGAGAAGACTGGAGCATTTCCCTGGCTCGCCCCACGCGCAGGCGCTGACAATACTCGGTGGTCGTCATACCGGTCGCTTTCTGAAAGCGGCGTAAAAAAGTGCGTTCTTCCAGGCCCGCCAGGGCTGCCAGCACCGGCAGCGCACTTTCCCTGGCACCCGTCTCTTCTAACCAGCGCTGAACGTTCAGTACCGCCCGATCGCCGTGTGACAGACGTGGAGAGAACGCGCTGTAGAAACGCTGCTGCCGACCAGGTGGATCAATCAGCAGACGCTGGGCGGTTTCAATCATAATGGCAGCCCCATAATAGCGGTCCACCAGACGAAGGCCCAGATCCACCCAGGCCATCGCACCGCCTGCCGTCATAATATCGTCATCATCTATCAGTAACTGATCAACATCGAGCCTGACATCAGGAAAACGCTGACTGAAAAGTTCAGCATATTGCCAATGGGTTGTGATGGTTCGTCCCCTGAGCAGCCCCGTTTCTCCCAGTAAAAAAGCGCCTGCACAGACGGATGCGATCGTCGCTCCCTTTGCATGCTGCTCGCAAAGCCACTCGATATAAGGGCGGGAAGAGAGTGCCGGGAGAGGGTCTTCCAGGCTCGGTGGCAGGATAATCACATCAGGGCCATTCTCGTGATCCCGGACGCTGTCATCAAGTCTGTGCGGGACACCTGCACTCTCTTCACGCAGCCATCGCGTCACCGTCACCGGAGTAGTTCCCTTCGCGTCATGCCGGAGCCGGATCTTTTCGGCAAAATTCAGCAAATCCATCAGGCCCAGAACGGCAGCCTGCTGCGCATGTGGATAAATAAGTATCGCGATTTCAGTCGTCAATCGCCTCTCCATATGTCGTTTTCACCCTTGAATATGTCGTTACCGCCACTTTGCATGTTATCTGCACTGATACACACTGTCTGTACTAAATTTGTAAAGCCAACAGAGGGAAACACGCCATGACCAGAGAAGCCATTATTGTTATCGATCTGCAGAATGAATATCTTCCGACAGGAAAATTGCCGCTGACCGGTATCGAATCCGCTGCGGCTAACGCGGCAAACGTTATTGCTTCAGCCCGCGAACGCGCTATACCGGTTTTCCATATCCAGCATATTTTCGCGAATAAAGAGATGCCGGTATTTGTCCCCGAATCCGATGGGATAAAAATTCAACCTTCTGTGCTGCCTGCAGGCAACGAACCGGTCATCGTGAAAAATTATGCCAACGCCTTCCTGAAGACCAACCTCAGACAACTGCTTGAGGAGCAAGGCATTACCTCACTGGTCGTCGTCGGCGCAATGAGTCATATGTGCGTCGACGCTGCCGTACGTGCAGCTTCAGATTTTGGCTATGACGTAACGGTTCTGCATGACGCTTGTGCCACACTGGATTTAGAGTTCAACGGTGTCCGCGTGCCAGCTGAGCAGGTACACGCCACCATGATGGCCGCACTGGCTTTTGCCTACGCCAGGGTGATTTCCACAGGGGAGTATTTGCAGCGCTGATGATTTAGCGAGCCGTTTATGCAAACCGAGCAGTAGCTTATTGCTGGTCGGTTTTGCATCAATAAAAAGGTGGGAGCCATCAGGAATTTCTGTGCGGGTATTGAAAAAAATAGGGTATGGGAAACGCTCAAGGGATTCCTCGAAACAGGCATCTTTCGGCAAGGCATTTTACGGAATATGCGAGCAAGGTTGATACGATTTTGAGCTGGAAGATCATCAATATGACATGAGCGGGAACGTGGATGACTTGAAGCGAGGTGATTCATTGAATTAAATGGTGCCGATAATAGGAGTCGAACCTACGACCTTCGCATTACGAATGCGCTGCTCTACCAACTGAGCTATATCGGCCCTGAAAAGGACGTGTTCACGAGTGCGAATCACGGTGGACAAGGTTAAAACTAACCGGGCGATGCGTCAATGGCCTTGAGAATCAAATGGCTACTTTTGCATCACCCGGTGTTAATTAGGCACGAATGGTATCGTCACCGAAGCCAATCCACTTATAGGTGGTCAGCGCTTCAAGTCCCATCGGGCCGCGCGCGTGCAGTTTTTGCGTGCTGACGGCCACTTCTGCGCCCAGGCCGAACTGGCCGCCGTCGGTGAAGCGCGTGGAGGCGTTCACGTAGACTGCCGAAGAATCGACTTCATTCACAAAGCGGTTGGCATTGCTCAGGGTGCGCGTGAGAATGGCGTCGGAGTGCTGAGTGCCGTGCTCACGGATGTGCGCGATAGCATCGTCCAAATTAGCCACAACCTTCACGTTAAGATCCAGCGACAGAAATTCGTTATCGAACTCTTCCGCTTTCACCGCCACTATATGCGCCGGGCCCGCTTTTAACAACGCCATGGCGTTATCTTCCGCGTGCAGCGTCACGCCGCTCTGCGCCATCTGCTTGCTCAGCGCAGGCAGAAAACGTTCCGCGATATTCTGATTCACCAGCAGCGTTTCCACCGTGTTACAGGTGCTCGGGCGCTGGGTTTTGGCGTTGACGATGATTTTCAGCGCCGGTTCAATTTCCGCCGTGTCATCCACATAAATATGGCACACGCCAATCCCGCCGGTGATCACCGGGATCGTCGACTGTTCGCGGCACAGCTTATGCAACCCTGCACCGCCGCGTGGGATCAGCATGTCGATGTATTTATCCATGCGCAGCATTTCACTGACCAGCGCGCGGTCCGGGTTGTCGATCGCCTGAACAGCACCCGCCGGTAAGCCGCACTCCTGCAACGCTTTTTGAATCACTTTTACCGTGGCGGCGTTGGTGCGATGCGTCTCTTTACCGCCGCGCAGAATCGCTGCGTTGCCGGTTTTCAGGCACAGGCTGGCTACGTCAACGGTGACGTTCGGGCGCGCTTCATAAATTACGCCAATCACGCCGAGCGGGACACGGCGACGTTCGATGCGCAGGCCGCTGTCGAGCACTCCGCCGTCAATCACCTGCCCTACCGGATCGGCGAGCGTGCAAACCTGGCGCACATCGCTGGCGATAGCGGAGAGACGCGCCGGCGTGAGCGCCAGCCTGTCGAGCATCGCGTCGCTCAGGCCGTTAGCACGCGCATCAGCCAGATCCTGCTGGTTAGCGTCGAGGATCTCTGCGCTAAATGTTTCCAGATAATCAGCAATTTTTTCCAGAGCCTGATTCTTTTCACGGCTCGATAGCTGCGCCAGCTTATAAGAAGCCTGTTTGGCAGCAATGCCCATTTGTTCGAGCATAGTGAACTCCTTAGCGGGTGATCATATCGTCACGATGGACGGCAACCGGGCCGTACTCATAGCCGAGAATAGCATCGATTTGCTGTGAGTGGTGTCCGGCAATAAGGCGCAGCGCATCGCTGTTATAACGGCTCACGCCATGCGCGATATCCCGCCCTTCAAGGCTGCGAATACGGATCACTTCCCCACGGGAGAAGTTGCCAGTCACGTTTTTAATGCCTTTTGGCAGTAATGAACTTCCTCGTTCGAGAATAGCGGAGGTTGCGCCTTCATCAACGGTGATTTCACCTGCTGGCGGTGCGCCGAAGATCCAGCGTTTACGGTTCTCCAGCGGCGTGTCCTGCGCGTGAAAGCGCGTACCGACGGAGACTTCCGCCATCACGTCGCCAATCACGCCAGGGCGGCTGCCTGCGGCGATGATGGTCTCAATACCCGCGCGGCAAGCGACATCGGCGGCCTGCAATTTGGTGCCCATCCCGCCTGTACCGAGGCCGGAGACGCTGTCGCCCGCAACGGCGCGTAGCGCATCATCGATGCCGTGCACATCGGTAATCAGTTTGGCATCCGGGTTACTGCGCGGGTCGGCGGTGAAGAGGCCCTGTTGATCGGTCAGCAGCAGCAGTTTGTCGGCACCGGCCAGAATCGCCGCCAGCGCAGAAAGGTTGTCGTTATCGCCGACCTTAATTTCAGCGGTGGCGACCGCATCGTTTTCGTTAATCACCGGCACGATATTGTTATCGAGCAGCGCGCGCAGGGTATCGCGCGCATTGAGGAAACGTTCTCTGTCTTCCATGTCCGCGCGGGTCAGCAGCATCTGCCCGACGTGAATGCCGTAAATAGAGAACAGTTGTTCCCACAGCTGGATGAGGCGGCTCTGGCCGACGGCGGCCAGCAGTTGTTTCGAAGCGATAGTCGCGGGCAGTTCAGGGTAACCCAGATGCTCACGCCCGGCGGCAATTGCTCCTGACGTTACAATGACAATTCGATGCCCAGCCGCGTGAAGCTGGGCGCACTGGCGAACCAGCTCAACGATGTGCGCGCGATTCAGGCGGCGCGATCCGCCCGTTAAAACACTGGTGCCCAGTTTGACCACCAGCGTCTGACTATCACTCATGATTATCTGCCGTTAAAAGTGAAATAATGAAACCAGGTTCACGTTTTATCAGGAGTCAGCCCGCTTGCCAACAGGCAGCGCGGAAAGCGAGGGATTTTATTGCGCGCGATCAGTAACCTTAACCGCACGTTTTGACGTTTTTATGACAAATCTAATTAACGGCACTTTTTTAATATAATTCTGACATTCAACGCATCTTGTCATAAATCTTTCATTGAGAAACGTTACAACCCTTCCTGTTTTTTCATCTGCATCCATTTTTATAAATGTTGTCTTATTAAAAACTCAGGAAAGGAAAATGAAAAAAAGCACTCTGGCATTAATGATGATTAGCGCATTGACCACCGCTTCGGCAGTACAGGCGGCAGAAGTATATAACAAGAATGGTAATAAACTGGATGTGTATGGCAAAGTCAAAGCCATGCATTATATCAGTGATTATGATAGCAAAGATGGTGACCAGACTTATGTCCGTTTTGGTATTAAAGGCGAAACGCAGATCAATGAAGATTTAACCGGATACGGCCGCTGGGAGTCTGAATTCTCCGGTAATAAAACGGAAAGCGATTCTACACAAAAAACGCGTCTGGCGTTTGCCGGTTTGAAACTGAAGAATTTCGGTTCTTTCGATTATGGTCGTAATCTGGGCGCGCTGTATGACGTTGAAGCCTGGACTGATATGTTCCCGGAGTTCGGCGGTGATTCCTCCGCGCAAACCGATAACTTTATGACCAAACGCGCCAGCGGCCTGGCGACATATCGCAATACCGATTTCTTCGGCGTGGTGGATGGCCTTGATTTAACCCTGCAATATCAGGGGAAAAACGAAAACCGCGACGTGAAAAAACAAAACGGCGACGGTTTTGGTACCTCACTGGCTTATGATTTTGGCGGCAGCGATTTCGCCATCAGCGGCGCGTACACGTCTTCTGACCGTACGGCGGATCAGCAAAATGCGGCCCTTGCCCCGCGTGGTCAGGGTAAAAAAGCCGAAGCCTGGGCTACGGGCCTGAAATATGATGCCAATAATATCTATCTGGCGACGTTCTATTCTGAAACCCGTAACATGACGCCAATTTCCGGTGGTTTTGCTAATAAAACGCAAAACGTGGAAGTGGTGGCGCAGTATCAGTTCGATAACGGTTTCCGCCCTTCACTGGGTTACGTTTTGTCTAAAGGCAAGGATATTGAGAACGTCGGTAGCGAAGACCTGGTAAACTATATTGATGTGGGCGCGACCTATTACTTCAACAAGAACATGTCCGCGTTTGTTGATTACCGCATCAATCAGCTGAAAAGCGATAATAAACTCGGTATCAATGACGATGATATTGTCGCGCTGGGGATGACTTACCAGTTCTGATAAAAAAGCCCACCTAATCAGGTGGGCTCATATTGCTGACAACGTGTGCTTTATACTTGCCGGATGCGCTACGCTTATCAGGCATACGGGAAAGGTAGGCCGGATAAGCGTAGCGCATCAGGCATTATCTCATCGCGTTAAGCAGATAAACGCATCGGCTGGTCGTCAAAACCGTCTGCCGGTTCCAGTTTCAAGTCTAATGTTGCCAGTAATTCGCGTGCTCTCTCGTGAAACCCACGCAACGTTTGCTCCACGCGTTCATTAATTTCAGGATCCTTAATCGCGGTTGCCTGCCATTTGCCGTCTTTGTTAAACAGACCAAACTGGTAGCTGTAAGTGAAACGGTCTTCTTCCGCTTCCATTTCCATCCACCATCCCCAGAATTCACGGCTTTCAGGCGCTGGCTTAACGTTCACGCATACAGCAAGGCAATCGAAAAAGAAGCGGTTCTCTTCACACTGCTCCTCACGGATGTAAGGGCCTAGCGCAGTGAGTTTTTTAATCAGTCTACTCTTCGGGTGTCCACTTGGTAACGTCATTGCGATCTCCTTTGGTGATGCAACTGTTTTACCAAATCAATAAAATTTAGCAATCTATTAACTAAATCTATTATTGATCCACCCTGCAATTTCTTTCAGCGCTTTGTCGAAATTACGGTACACCGGGTTGAATGGCACATTCAGAAGTTTACCCTCTGATGAGGAGGAAACGATAAGTCGCGACTCCTCTTCCGGGCTGAACGGATCGTTGTTCCAGTAGCCTGACAGCATCGGTGTCGGGCAACGGCGGCCCAGCAAGCCCTGCGTTTTCAGCGAGTAACGGTTGAGCTCAATGCGTAGCGCTTCATCAGAGGCGTCATGCATACCGAGGCGCGAGGCCAGCACATCAAGATACATCTCTGGCACCCGGCCCTGACGCAGTGGGTCATTCAACAGGCAGTGAACGATGGGGCCAAGGCAGGCCACGCCGCGCAGGCGCTGGGATTCGAGATACGCCAGGCGCACCGCCACGTTCGCGCCAAAGCGGAAGCCAAACGCCGCAACGCGCGTGTGGTCAACCCACGGAATATTGGGCAGTTCGCGTAGCACATGCTGATGCAGATAGCTGGAATCCTGGGTCAGTTTCCACTTCGATGAACCACCAATCGACGGCATATCCAGCGTGAGCATAGCAATGCCCAGCGGCGCGAAGTAGTGTTCATATAAGCTGTAGTAATCAATTTGCAGGCCATCGAGCCCACCGCACATCAGCACCGTCGGGAACGGGCCGTCGCCTTTTGGCATGTGCAGGAACGCGCTGACCGGCGAGCCGCCTGGAATAGGGATGTCCAGCTCGCGCATTTCGCCCGGCAGACGCTTAGCCGCTTCGGCATAAGCGCGATTGGCCAGCACCTGGGCCTGTTCAGCGAGATCGTCGCCTTTCAGGTGTGGATAGGCCGCAATGCTGTAGAGATTCGACGCATGCAGCCAGTGACGGCCACTGAGCAGCGGGTCATCTTCCTGCGTCGCTTTTTGTTGCCACTGCATCGCCTGGGTTGACCATTCGTAGATCCAGTTGCCACCGCGATAGCCGACCACCGTGTCGAGCATGCCTTCGTCGGTGCGTTCGGCCTGGCTCATCACGATGCGCGCCTGCACATCAAGTATTTCCTGCGGCGAGATGCCGCGCCAGATCCACATCAGGCGGTTAATCATGCGATACCAGTGCGGGACGGTTTTACCGTCAAGCGCAGATTGCACCGCAGGATCGCTTCCCGGGTTAAATCGACGCACCAGCGTGGAGGTTTCAGGGTGTTTGAAACGCGGTTTGAACAGGGTTTCGCTAAGATTCGCCTCTGACATCGCATGATCTCCATGAATACGAGCTTTAGACTATTGTAACGCGCCAGGCAGTAAAAAAAACAACGCCCGGCATGGCCGGGCGCTGGAATCGCATTTATTGCGGGAATTAACGGCCAGCGATAGGCGGTACGAAGACCACGCCCATATCCCACGGCTGTTCAATCCAGGTATCCTGCGGAATATCAATTACATAATCGTCAACCAGCGGGCGACCTGCCGGTTTAGCGAAGATGGTAACGAAGTGTGCTTTAGGATACATTTCGCGGATAGCCACTGCGGTACCGCCGGTATCAACCAGGTCGTCGATCACGATAAAGCCTTCACCATCGCCTTCGGCGCGTTTCAGAACGGTCAGCTCGCGCTGGTTGTCGTGGTCGTAGCTGGAGATGCAAACGGTATCAACATGACGAATGCCCAGTTCACGTGCCAGCAGAGCGCCCGGTACCAGACCCCCACGGCTAACGGCAATAATGCCTTTCCACTGTTCAACAGGTAACAGACGGCTTGCCAGTTTGCGGGCGTGAATCTGCAACATGTCCCAGGTGACGACGTATTTTTCGCTCATGTGAAAATATCCCAGCCTGTGTTATACGGCTTAAAAAGTGTTCAAGGGGGAAATAGGTTGCGCGAGATTATAGAGATCTGACGCACTAAAAACCAGCCTTAAGGGCACTCTGCCCCTCTTTTTCCGTGGTTTGTTCTACCAGAGAAGACAGAAAGTGGTATTCTCGACCTCATCTCGCAAGCGCAGCTTGTGGTGTCTGTTTCGCTATTTATTACACTTATTCCAGATGCATAACGCCGTAAGGAGACTCATCGTGTCGGAACTGTCTCAACTCTCCCCGCAACCGTTGTGGGATATTTTTGCCAAAATTTGTTCTATTCCTCACCCGTCTTATCACGAAGAGCAACTGGCTGAACACATCATCGGCTGGGCGAAAGAAAAAGGTTTTCATACGGAACGCGACGAAGTCGGTAACATTCTGATTCGTAAAGGCGCAACCGCTGGAATGGAAAACCGCAAACCGGTCGTTCTGCAGGCGCACCTCGATATGGTGCCGCAGAAAAACAACGATACCGTTCATGACTTCACTAAAGATCCAATCCAGCCGTATATCGATGGCGAGTGGGTAAAAGCCCGCGGCACTACGCTGGGTGCCGACAACGGTATCGGGATGGCGTCCGCCCTGGCGGTACTGGCTGACGATAAGGTTGAGCACGGCCCGCTGGAAGTGCTGCTGACCATGACCGAAGAAGCAGGTATGGACGGCGCGTTCGGCCTGAAAGCCAATTGGTTACAGGCGGATATCCTGATTAACACCGACTCTGAAGAAGAGGGTGAAATCTACATGGGTTGCGCGGGCGGTATCGATTTTACCTCCAACCTGCATCTCGATCGCGAAGCCATTCCGGCAGGTTTCCAGAGCTTTAAGCTGACGCTGAAAGGCCTGAAAGGCGGCCACTCCGGCGGCGAAATTCACGTCGGTCTGGGTAACGCCAACAAACTGCTGGTGCGTTTCCTGGCGGGACACGCGGCAGAACTGGATCTGCGTCTGGTCGATTTCAACGGCGGTACGCTGCGTAACGCCATTCCACGTGAAGCGTTCTCTACCATTGCCGTGGCGGCGGATAAAGTTGAATCGCTGAAAGCGCTGGTGAGCCAGTATCAGGATATCCTGAAAAACGAACTGGCTGAGAAAGAGAAGAACCTGACCGTACTGCTGGAGTCCGTCAGCAACGATAAAGCCGCGCTGACCGCACAGTCTCGCGATGCTTTCGTTCGCCTGCTGAACGCCACGCCGAACGGTGTTATCCGCAACTCTGATGTGGCAAAAGGCGTGGTTGAAACCTCCCTGAACGTCGGCGTCGTGACCATGACTGACGACAACGTGGAAATCCACTGCCTGATTCGTTCGCTTATCGACACCGGTAAAGAATATGTGGTCAGCATGCTGGATTCACTGGGTAAACTGGCTGGCGCGAAAACCGAAGCCAAAGGCAGCTACCCAGGCTGGCAGCCGGACGCAAACTCTCCGGTGATGCATCTGGTGCGTGAAACCTATCAGCGTCTGTTCAACAAGACGCCGAACATTCAGGTTATCCACGCAGGTCTGGAGTGCGGTCTGTTCAAAAAACCGTATCCGGAAATGGACATGGTCTCCATCGGGCCAACCATTACGGGCCCGCACTCCCCGGATGAGCAGGTTCATATCGAAAGCGTGGGCCACTACTGGACGCTTCTGACTGAACTGCTGAAAGCGATTCCGACGAAGTAATATCCGTTAAGCCGGGCGGCCATCACTACCCGGCTTTTTTATACCTCTCGCACCATCAGATAATTAATAAACCGCTCTCCCCTCGCCTCCACATTCTGCTCACGCACCAGCACAAACCCCTGACGTTCAAAAAACGGTTTTGCGGTAATGCTCGCCGCGACGGTCACTTTTCCCGGCAACATTTTTGCCAGCAATGCTCGTAACAGCGCCCCGGCAATCCCCTGCCGCGCGTAATCTGGCGAGACAAAAAGCAGGTCGATGTAATGCCCAACGGCGGTGATAAAACCGATAATCATGCCGTCAACTTCCGCCACCAGCACCACGGAAGAGGCTAATTTTTGCCGCCAATGCGCCTCATCCACCTGACCCCAGGCGGCGATTTGCGCGGGCGAATAGTGCTGACTGGCGGTTTCGTGGACCGCACGCAGGAAAATCTGGCTCAGTTGCGGCAGTTCATGCGGCTGCCACGCGCGAATGTTCATAATTAGAGTCCTAACACCAGTTGTCTTTCAAGTTGTGGATCAAGCAGCGTAACGTGCAGCCCCACCAGCCGGACGCCACGCCCGGCGCGACGTTCGTGCCAGGTTTTGTAGGCCGTGGCGATCAAATCGTCTTTATTCAGCCGCGGCCAGACGTGTTCCTGAGTCGTGAGCTGGAAGTCATTAAATTTGAGTTTCACGCCCTGACGGGCAATCAGCAGGTCGGGTTTGACCTTCGCCAGCCTTCGCTCCAGCTCCGGGTAGAGACGTTCGATAATCGCTTCACACGCTGACCAATCATGGATATCTTCCGCCAGCGTGCGCTCTACACCGATCGATTTTCGCAGCCGTTCGTTATTGATGGCGCGCTCATCAATCCCCTGACTGCGCTCCCACAATACGCGGCCAAATTTTCCAAAGCGTTTCAGGAGCATAGCGAGATCGCTTTTCTGCACGTCTTCGCAGGTTTTCAGCCCCATACTTTCGAGCTTCGCGGCAGAAACTTTCCCAACACCGGGAATTTTTTCCAGCGGCAGCGTTTTCAAAAACGCGGGAACGTCGGCGGGCGTGAGCACAAACTGGCCGTTGGGTTTGTTGAGATCGGAGGCGATTTTGGCGAGAAACTTCACCGGGGCAACGCCTGCGGAAGCCGTGAGCTGTAATTCGTTGAAGATAGTCTGACGAATTTCCTGTGCAATCAGCGTGGCAGAGCCGTGGCAATGCACACTGTCGCTGACGTCGAGATAAGCTTCATCCAGCGACAAGGGCTCAATTAGCGAGGTGTAGCGAGAGAAGATTTCGCGGATGTGCTCAGAGGCTTCTTTGTAGGCGTCAAAACGCCCGGGTAAAAGGGTGAGATGCGGGCAAAGCTTCAGCGCCATGCCGGTGGGCATTGCGCTACGTACACCGAATTTACGCGCCGGGTAGTTGGCGGTACTGATGACGCCCCGTCGTTCACGGCTGCCGCCGATAGCGATAGGGATGTCGCGCAGCGCAGGGTTATCACGCATCTCTACCGCTGCGAAGAAGCAGTCCATATCGACGTGGATAATTTTGCGCATACATAGCCCCTACGGATGTTACTGGACAAGTATACAGTATAAATAGAGTGGGTGAGAAGAGAGATTGTGCCGGGTTTTCACACCCCCCCTCTCCCACTGGGAGAGGGAACCGTATGTGTACGGTGTTAATGCGTTTTCGCCCCCTCCCCCGGCACTACAATATCCGCCTCTCTTTCTGCAACGCTTCGCGCGCCATACGCTTTTTGCGTGCGTCACAGGGCTCCGGGCAGTCGCAGACTTTCTCCAGCCCCAGCGAGGTAATCCCGCCGCAGCTACCCTGGATGCTTTTACGCTTAATGATGTACCCCAGCGACATCCCGAGGATCACCAGCGCAAAAATCGCAAACGTCGCCAGAAATACCGTGAGCATCATCAGCCTCCAAAATCATCGAGCATGATGTTTTCATCTTCCACGCCCAGGTCTTTGAGCATTTTGATGACAGCCGCGTTCATCATCGGCGGCCCACACATATAGAACTCACAATCTTCCGGGGCAGGATGGTCGCGCAGGTAGTTTTCATACAGAACATTATGGATAAAGCCCGTGTAACCCGTCCAGTTATCCTCCGGCAGCGCGTCCGAAAGCGCGATGTGGAAAGTGAAGTTAGGATTGTCACGCGCCAGCTGTTCGAATTCGTCCTGATAGAACATTTCACGCAGGGAACGCGCGCCGTACCAGAAGCTAATTTTCCGCTTGCTGTGCAGGCGTTTAAGCTGGTCGAAAATGTGCGAACGCATCGGCGCCATCCCGGCCCCCCCGCCGATAAACACCATTTCCGCGTCGGTATCTTTTGCAAAAAACTCGCCAAACGGGCCGGAAATCGTCACTTTATCGCCCGGTTTCAGCGACCAGATATAAGAGGACATGATCCCCGGCGGCGCATCCGGCACGCTCGGCGGTGGCGTGGCAATACGCACGTTGAGCATGATGATGCCCTTCTCTTCCGGATAGTTCGCCATTGAGTAGGCGCGCACCGTTGGTTCTTTAACCTCGGAAACGTAGCGGAAAAGATTGAATTTATCCCAGTCGGAACGGTACTCATCAGGCACGTCAAAATCGGCGTACGCAACCTTATGCGATGGACATTCAATCTGAATATAGCCACCCGCGCGGAACGGTACGACCTCGCCTTCCGGAATAGCCAGCTTCAGCTCTTTAATGAACGTCGCTTTGTTATCGTTAGAGATAACCTCGCATTCCCATTTTTTGACACCAAAAATTTCATCCGGCAGTTCAATTTTCATGTCCTGCTTCACCGCGACCTGGCACGCCAGACGGCAGCCCTCTTTGGCTTCGCGTTTGGTGATGTGTGCCAGCTCGGTCGGCAGAATGTCACCGCCACCTTCTTTAATTTTCACGCGGCACTGGCCGCAGGAGCCTCCGCCACCGCATGCGGACGAGACGAAAATCCCGTTGCTGGAGAGCGTATTCAGCAGCTTGTCACCTGCTGGCGTGCGGATCTGTCGGTCGGCTTCGTTGTTGATTTCAATCACCACATCGCCCGAGTTCACCAGCTTCGATTTGGCAAACAGAATCAGCACCGACAGCGCCAGTACGATGAGGGTGAACATGGCCACGCCAAGTATAATTTCCATTTTCTTCGCCCCTTATAGCTGCACGCCGGAGAACGACATAAAGCCAAGCGCCATCAAACCGGTGGTGATAAAGGTGATCCCTAAGCCCTGCAAACCCGCAGGGACGTTTGAGTATTTCATTTTTTCGCGTAGCCCGGCCATGGCGACAATCGCCAGCATCCAGCCGATGCCGGAGCCGAAACCGTAGACGATAGATTCGCCAAAGTTATAGTCGCGCTGAACCATAAACGACACGCCGCCAAAGATGGCGCAGTTCACGGTGATTAGCGGCAGGAAAATCCCTAACGCGGTATAGAGCGCCGGGAAATACTTATCGAGGATCATCTCCAGAATTTGCACCAGCGCCGCTATCACGCCGATAAAGGTGATAAAACTCAGGAAGCTAAGATCCACACCGTCCATCAACGCGCCGTCGCGCAGCACCAGATTGTAGACGAGATTGTTCGCCGGAACGGAAATCCCCAGTACCAGTGTCACCGCCACGCCCAGACCAAACGCCGTCGAGACTTTTTTAGATACCGCGAGGAACGTACACATCCCCAGGAAGAACGCCAGCGCCATATTTTCAATAAAAACGGCGCGGACAAAGAGGCTGATATAGTGAGCCATCGGTTACTCCTTCTCCTGCTGTTCTGGCTTGCAGGTGCGAAGCGCCCAGATCAACAGGCCGATGATGAAAAAGGCGCTCGGTGCTAACAGGAACAGGCCATTTGGCTGGTACCAGCCGCCGTTTTGCACCGTTTGCAGAATCGTAATGCCAAACAGTTTGCCGCTGCCGATAAGCTCACGCAGGAAACCGACAATCATCAGAATCGCGCCGTAGCCCAGGCCGTTACCGATACCGTCCATAAAGCTCGCGAGCGGCGGCGCTTTCATGGCGTACGCTTCCGCGCGCCCCATCACGATGCAGTTGGTGATGATCAGGCCGACGAAGACCGAGAGCTGCTTTGAGATCTCATAAGCGAAGGCGCGCAGCAGTTGATCGACGACGATCACCAGCGAGGCGATGATCGCCATCTGCACGATGATGCGCACGCTGTTCGGAATATGGTGGCGGATCATCGAGATAAACATGCTCGAAAACGCCGTGACCAGCGTTACCGCGATAGTCATCACGAATGCGGTTTCCAGTTTAGTGGTCACTGCCAGCGCCGAGCAGACGCCGAGGACCTGAAGCGCAATCGGGTTGTTGGCAATCAACGGCCCCACCAGCACGCGCTTCACTTCTTTCATATCGCCCTGTTCAGCCATTATTCAGCACTCCTTCACGAACCTGTTTCAGGAACGGGCCAAAACCGAGGTCGCCCATCCAGAAATCAAAACTATGCTGTACGCCATTGGCGGTTAACGTGGCCCCGGAAAGGCCATCCACCGCGTATTCATCACCCTGACGGGCCCCGCCTTTCACCACTTTCAGCGCCGGTCGGCCATTGTCATCGAGCACTTTTTTACCGATAAACTGCGCGCGCCAGTTCGGGTTTTCGATTTCACCGCCCAGACCCGGAGTTTCGCCCTGATCGTAATAGGTGATGCCTTTCACCGTGCGACCATCCGTATCCAGCGCCACAAAGGCGTACATCATCGACCACAGGCCGTTGCCGTAAACCGGCAGCACGATTTCCTGTACCTTTTGCTGGGCGTCTTTGACCAGATAGATTTCTACCACATTGCTGCGGCGTTTAATGCCCGCCGGGTCGTCGTGAGCGTCGAGCTGGACGCTTTGCTCCGGGTCTTTCAGCGCCAGCGCCTGGTTGAAGGACGTCGGGTCGCTGTCGAGCAGATTGCCGGTTTTCAAATCCAGCAGGCGCGGGGTGATACGTTCACTAAAGATATCGGCCACATCATCGGTGGACATTCCCTGCTGCATCAACCCGGCGACGGCGAGAATATTGCGCTGTTTATCGAGTGCGCGCTGTTCCTGCTGGCGGGATTTCAACCCTACCGCAGAGCCTGCCACCACGATGGAGCACACCAGGCAGAGCACCAGCACCACCAGCAGCGTTTTGCCGATGCTATCGTTACTTTTAACTTCAGCCACGCGACTTCCTCCGCTTAATGTTGGCCTGCACCACCAGGTAGTCAAACAGCGGCGCAAAGAGGTTGGCGAACAGAATCGCCAGCATCATCCCTTCCGGATAGGCCGGGTTTACCACGCGAATAAGCACGCACATCACGCCAATCAACGCGCCGTAGCACCACTTCCCTTTATCGGTAAACGACGCCGAGACGGGGTCGGTCGCCATGAACATCATGCCGAATGCGAAACCGCCGAGCACCAGATGCCAGTACCACGGCATGGCGAACATCGGGTTAGTGTCGGAACCCACAAAATTGAACAGCGTGGCGCTGGCAATCATGCCGAGCATCACCCCGGCGACAATGCGCCAGGAGGCGACGCGTCCGTAAATGATGATGGCGCCGCCGAGCAAAATCATCAGCGTCGAGACTTCACCAATCGAACCGGGAATGTTGCCAAGGAAGGCGTCCATCCACGTGACCGGCTGCCCGGTCGCGACGTTGACCAGCGTTTCACCGCCGTGGCTTGCCCACTGGGAAAGCGGCGTCGCACCGGAGAAGCCGTCCGCCGCCGTCCACACCAGGTCGCCGGAGATTTGCGCCGGATAAGCAAAGAACAGGAACGCACGTCCGGCCAGCGCCGGGTTGAGGAAGTTGCGCCCGGTGCCGCCGAAGATCTCTTTGCCGATCACCACACCGAAGGAGATCCCCAGCGCGGCCTGCCAGAGTGGCAGGGTGGGTGGAACAATCAACGCAAACAGAATCGACGTGACAAAGAAGCCTTCGTTGACTTCATGCTTGCGAATTATCGCGAACAGCACTTCCCAGAAGCCGCCGACCAGGAAAACGGTGGCGTAAATCGGCACAAAGAAGACCGCGCCCAGCGTCATCATGCTGAGCCAGCCTGCGTCTGGCGCGAAGCTAACGCCCAACGCCTGCGCCAGGCTGTAGTGCCAGTTTGCGGCAATCACCTGCTGAAGCTGTTCCGCGCCGTACAGTTTATGCAGCGCCGGGATGGTTTGCAGACCGACGCTGTACATCCCCCAGAACATTGCCGGGAAGACCGCAAACCAGACCAGTATCATCATGCGTTTGAGATCGATGGCGTCGCGTACATGCGCCGCACCTTTGGTGACCTGCCCCGGCGTATACAGCAGCGTCGCTGCCGCCTCATACAGGGGATAATATTTTTCCAGCTTGCCGCCGTGGGTAAAGTGCGGCTCAAGTTTTTCGACCAGATGCTTTAAGCCCATCACTTATCCTTCCTGCTCAATTTGGGTTAACACGCTGCGCAGCACCGGGCCATATTCATATTTTCCCGGGCAAACGTAGGTACAGAGCGCCAGGTCTTCTTCGTCAAGCTCGAGGCACCCCAGCGCCTGAGCGCTGTCGGAATCGCCCGCCAGCAAGTCGCGCAGCAGCATCGTCGGCAAAATATCCAGCGGCATGACGCGCTCATAGCTGCCAATCGGCACCATCGCGCGTGCGCCGCCATGGGTATCGGTGGAGAGGTTAAAGAGCTTGCGCTTCAGAAAGTGACCAAGGGTGGTGCGAGTGATAGAGAATTTGTCGCGGCCCGGCGCAACCCAGCCGAGCAGCTCTTTTTCGCGTCCTTCTTTCAGCACGCTCACCTGCAAATGGAAACGCCCCAGGTACGCCTGTGGGCCAACGGCCTGGCTGCCGTTGAGTACAGAACCGGACAACACGCGGTTCTCGCCTTCCAGCAATTCGCCCTGCGTGAGCTCCTCCAGCGAGGCGCCCAGACGCGTGCGCAACAGGCGCGGCTGTTTCACCTGTGGCCCGCCAAGTGCAATCACGCGCTCCACCCACAACTCACCGTCGAGGAAGAGTTTGCCGATAGCGATCACGTCCTGATAGTTCAGGTGCCAAACCTGTTTTTCGAGGCTAACAGGCTCAAGAAAATGAATGTGCGTACCCACTAACCCCGCCGGATGCGGCCCGGTGAACTGATTAAACGTTACCTGCCCGCACGGATGGCCACCGAGCTTGCCGCCGCTCGCCTGGCAAACGTGCACTTTTCCATCGGTGAGGCGCGTGAGCAGCGTCAGACCCGCGTCAAACGCTTCGCGCTGGGCAAGAATTATCGGCTGCGGATCGGCGGCCAGCGGATTGGTGTCCATCGCGGTGACAAAAATCGCCGCTGGCTCCGTGCCCGGCGCTGGCGATTTACTGAAAGGACGGGTACGCATTGCAGTCCACAAACCGGACTCAATCAGTTGTGCTTCAACGGTTTCACGTGACAATGTTGCCAGCTCATCGGCGGCAAAATGGGGAAATTCAACCGCATCATCGCCCTCAATATCAATGACGACGGACTGAAGTACACGGCGCTCACCGCGATGAATGGCGCTGACGATGCCGCTGGCTGGCGCAGTGAAGCGCACGCCCGGGATTTTTTTATCGTCGAAAAGCAGTTGCCCTTTCAGTACGCGATCGCCTTCCTGCACGGCCATTGAGGGGCGCAGGCCGACATAATCGTCACCTTTTACGGCGACGCGCGTTACCGCAACTTCATCAATGTGTTGTTTGGGCACGCCCGCAATGGGGATATCAAGACCCTTTGTTATTTTAATCATACTGTTAGCAGGTATCCGTTAAGGCCAGCGTTGTGATTAACGAAACAAAAGAAAGGAGTAGCGGTATTCACCCCGAATCATTCCATGATGGGCGATGAGGAGAGAAACGCATCCTTTCTTACACTTCCACCACCTGAAGGTGTCTGTCAGACGTTGAGGTACGAATCAGACAGGATAGCCATATAGAAAAGGCATATTTCCCCCAGAATGATAACGTTAATCAATCTTAACACTATCTTTCAGCCCCTCGCAGCAGTTCCGCTGAATTCGGCGCTAAAATGCGAGCCATTACGCAAAGCATCGACATTTTTGCCTGTGGGCGTGTTGCTTATCAGCCGTGGCTTCGGCACGCAATTTATTGATATTGAGGTGTGTTATGCGATGAATTTTGCACAGGCGTGAAAACTTAATTGTAAACACAATAATCACCCTCTTGCGAAAAAATGCTGTGATGCTAATGTGAGCCCTCTAAAGACAGATAACTCTGATTTTGTCTCTCTCTTGCCTTCCTGGCATGTGGTTTTTGTTTATCAAGGAACACGTAGTATGCGCAAAATCGCATTTTTCATTGCGATGCTTCTTATGCCGTGCATGTCATTTGCCGGGTTGCTGAGCAGCAACAGCCCGATGACACCGGTCAGTAAAGAATATAAGCAACAGTTAATGGGTTCACCGGTTTACGTTCAGATCTTCAAAGAAGAACGCGCCCTTGACCTGTACGTCAAGATGGGCGAGACGTATCAGCTCCTTGATAGCTACCGCATCTGTAATTACTCCGGCGGCCTGGGCCCGAAACGTCGCCAGGGTGACTTCAAAAGCCCGGAAGGGTTTTACTCCGTACAACGCAGCCAGCTCAAGCCTGACAGCCGTTTCTACAAAGCCATTAACATCGGTTTCCCTAATGCTTATGACCGCGCACACGGTTATGAAGGGAAATATTTGATGATCCACGGCGCGTGCGTGTCGGTGGGTTGCTATGCAATGACCGATTCCGGTATTGATGAAATCTTCCAGTTTGTGACCGGGGCGTTAGTCTTCGGCCAGCAGAGCGTGCAGGTGAGCATTTATCCGTTCCGCATGAGCGATGCCAATATGGAACGTCACAAATACTCAACCTATAAAGATTTCTGGCAGCAGCTGAAGCCGGGGTATGACTACTTCCAGCAGACGCATAAGCCGCCGATCGTTTCTGTCGTCGATGGACGCTATGTCGTCAGCAAGCCACTGAGCCACGAAGTGGTACAGCCGCAGCTGGCGTCAAATTACACACTCCCCGAGGCAAAATAAGCGCCATTCGCCTGGCATAATCTTTTGCCAGGTTTCATTACCCGTCAGCGGCTGGGTCGCAATCACTGTGACCACGTCGTTGGCGGTTGTCTCCTGCTGAAAATCAATTTCCACGTCCTGATCCAACAGCGTCGCGACGCCGAACGGTGCCCGACGGGTGATCCAGAACAGGTTGGTGGAGCAGAACGCCATCACGTAGCGCCCATCGGACAACAGCATGTTGAACACGCCTTTTTCGCGCAGTTGTGCGGCGAGCGTCGCAATGTATTTAAATACCGCAGGCATATTACCAGGCGTGCGCGGATAACGCTCGGCGAGCTTGTGCAGCAACCAGCAAAAGGCTTTTTCACTGTCGGTTTCGCCGACCGGACGGAAGTTGCCGGTTTCCAGCGATTTGTAACCGTCAAGCTGGCCGTTGTGGGCGTAGGTCCAGTTGCGCCCCCACAGTTCGCGGGTAAACGGATGGGTGTTTTCCAGCGCCACGTTGCCACGGTTAGCCTGACGGATATGCGCCACCACGGAACAGGATTTTATCGGATATTCCTGCACCAGTTTGGCGATAGGTGACTGGTAGCTTGGGTGGGGATCTTTGAATGTGCGACACCCTTTGCCTTCGTAAAAGGTGATTCCCCAGCCATCTTTATGCGGGCCGGTGCCGCCACCGCGCTGAACAAGCCCGGTAAAACTGAAGCAGATATCGGTTGGCACATTGGCGCTCATCCCGAGCAGTTCACACATTCTACACCCCCACCGCTAATCGGGGCCGAAGCCCCGTCGTTCTTACGCTTTAACCATCTCTTTTTCGATCAGCATAATCAGGATATGGATCACTTTGATGTGAATTTCCTGAACGCGATCGGCATAGCCAAAGTGCGGCACGCGAATTTCGATATCCGCAGATCCCGCCATTTTGCCGCCGTCTTTGCCGGTCAGGGTGATCACTTTCATCCCCTGCGCGCGCGCCGCTTCAATCGCTTTAATCACGTTGCCGGAGTTACCTGAAGTGGAGATCCCCAGCAGGACGTCACCTGCGCGTCCTACGGATTCAACGTAACGAGAGAAAACATATTCATAGCCGAAATCATTACTCACGCATGAGAGGTGGCTGACATCGGAAATCGCAATCGCCGGATAGCCCGGACGGTTTTCACGATAGCGGCCGGTTAACTCTTCAGCAAAGTGCATCGCGTCACAGTGGGAACCACCGTTACCGCAAGATAACACTTTACCACCCGCTTTGAAGCTGTCGGCCAGCAGCACCGCTGCACGCTGAATCGCGTGGATATTGGCTTCATCTTTCAGGAAGTTAGCCAGCGTTTCTGCCGCTTCGTTCAGTTCGTTACGAATAAGATCCTGGTACATGAGGATAATCCTTCAGTATGGGTGAAATAACTTTTTCACAGTGTACCGGATAGCATCAGCAGCGAGAAGCTAAAGCCCACCACTTCACGATGGCTTTTGATTTTTGGTGCCTATGAAAGCGGCAACAATGTGAGCTGAGTTGTAATTATTTTGTAATCACATTGCTAAAAGAAATGACATCAACTAGAACAATACTATCACAAGTGGTCAGACCTCCTACAAGACAGGGAGCATTTCTCTATGATGATTTTGAGTATTGTTGCAACCATTGCTTTACTCGGTGTGCTCTTCTATCACCGCGTCAGCCTTATGCTGAGCAGCCTGATTTTACTGGCCTGGACCGCGGCCCTTGGCGCGGCTGGGCTGTGGAATATCTGGCTGCTGGTGCCGCTGGCGATTATTCTGGTGCCGTTCAATGTGCCTTCTATGCGCCGTGCGATGATCTCCGCGCCGGTGTTCCGTACCTTCTGTAAGGTGATGCCGCCGATGTCGCGCACGGAGAAAGAAGCGATTGACGCCGGTACCACCTGGTGGGAAGGCGACCTGTTCCGCGGTAACCCGGACTGGAAAAAACTGCATAACTATCCGCAGCCGCGCCTGACGGCGGAAGAACAAGCGTTTATCGACGGCCCGGTAGAAGAAGCCTGCCGTATGGCAAACGACTTCGAAATTACCCATGAAATGGCAGATCTGCCGCCAGAACTGTGGGCATATCTGAAAGAGCATCGCTTCTTTGCGATGATCATTAAGAAAGAGTACGGCGGCCTGGAGTTCTCCGCCTATGCTCAGGCGCGTGTGCTGCAAAAACTTTCCGGCGTGTCGGGTATTCTGGCAATCACCGTTGGCGTACCGAACTCATTAGGGCCGGGCGAGCTGTTACAGCATTACGGTACTGAAGAGCAGAAAAATCACTATCTGCCACGCCTGGCGCGTGGGCAAGAGATCCCTTGCTTCGCGCTGACCAGCCCGGAAGCGGGTTCCGATGCAGGCGCTATTCCGGATACTGGCGTCGTTTGCATGGGCGAATGGCAGGGCGAGCAGGTGCTGGGGATGCGCCTGACCTGGAACAAACGCTACATTACGCTGGCACCTATCGCCACCGTGCTGGGGCTGGCTTTTAAACTCACCGACCCGGATAAACTGCTGGGCGGCGAAGAGAATCTGGGCATTACCTGTGCATTGATTCCGACCAGCACACCGGGCGTGGAAATTGGCCGTCGCCACTTCCCGCTCAACGTACCGTTCCAGAACGGCCCGACCCGTGGTCAGGATATCTTCGTCCCTATCGATTACATTATCGGCGGCCCCAAAATGGCCGGACAAGGCTGGCGTATGCTGGTTGAATGTCTGTCGGTTGGCCGTGGGATCACCCTGCCGTCGAACTCGACAGGCGGCGTGAAATCCGTCGCACTGGCGACCGGAGCGTATGCGCATATCCGCCGTCAGTTCAAAGTTTCCATTGGTAAAATGGAAGGGATTGAAGAGCCGCTGGCGCGCATTGGCGGCAACGCCTACGTGATGGACGCGGCGGCATCGTTAATTACCTACGGCATTATGCTCGGTGAAAAACCGGCGGTGCTGTCGGCGATTGTGAAATATCACTGTACCCACCGCGGCCAGCAGTCAATTATTGATGCAATGGATATCGCAGGCGGTAAAGGCATTATGCTCGGCGAAGGTAACTTCCTCGCCCGTGCTTATCAGGGCGCGCCGATTGCCATCACCGTTGAGGGTGCGAACATTCTGACCCGTAGTATGATGATCTTCGGCCAGGGCGCGATCCGTTGCCATCCGTATGTGCTGGACGAAATGGCCGCCGCGCAGAATAAAGACGTTAAAGCGTTTGATAACCTGCTGTTTAAACACATCGGCCACGTGGGCAGTAACAAGGTGCGTAGCTTCTGGCTTGGCCTGACGCGCGGCTTAACCAGCGCCACACCGACGCATGATCAGACGCGCCGCTACTATCAGCATCTGAACCGTTTGAGCGCCAACCTCGCGCTGCTCTCTGACGTGTCAATGGCGGTACTTGGCGGCAGCCTGAAACGCCGTGAACGTATCTCCGCGCGTCTGGGCGACGTATTGAGCCAGCTCTATCTCGCCTCTGCGGTACTGAAACGCTATGACGATGAAGGGCGTAACGAAGCCGATTTACCGCTGGTTCACTGGGGCGTGCAGGATGCGCTGTATCAGGCAGAGCAGGCGATAGATGATTTGCTGAAGAACTTCCCGAATCGCTTTGTCGCCGGTGCGCTGAGCGTGATTATTTTCCCGACCGGTCGCCATTATCATGCACCGTCGGATAAACTGGACCATCAGGTAGCGAAGATCCTGCAAACGCCTTGTGCCACACGCTCCCGTATTGGCCGCGGTCAGTATCTGACGCCGAGCGAACATAACCCGGTCGGTCTGCTGGAAGAAGCATTGATTGACGTGATGGCGGCCGATCCTATCCACCAGCGGATCTGCAAAGAGATTGGCAAAAACCTGCCGTTTACCCGTCTGGATGAACTGGCGCGCAATGCGCTGGCGAAAGGGCTTATCGATCAGGAAGAAGCCAATATTCTGATTAAGGCTGAAGAGAGCCGCCTGCGTAGTATTAATGTGGATGATTTCGACGCCGACGCGCTGGCGACCAAACCGGTAAAGTTGCCGGAGAAAGTCCGTAAGATTGAAGCAGCGTGATGTAAAAACGGGGCGAAAAGCCCCGTTTTATATTGCTGACAATGTGCGCTTTGTTCTTGCCGGATGCGGCGTAATCGCCTTATCCGGCCTACAAAATAGTGCAAATTCACTATATTGCAGAAACCTTGTAGGCCTGATGAGCGTAGCGCATCAGGCAAGGTTTTCCAGGCTCAAACTAACCGATTACTTAAAATTAAACCCGTCCGGATGATTTTCCAGGCTGCCGGTCAACGCCGCAAACAGCACCGTTTTGCCGTCAATAGACAACGCATCATTCACGTTCAGCCAGGTTAATTTTTCCTGTGACGTTTTTTCATCAACGGTCGAGAACAGGCCAGTCATCTGCTTAGACTTTTCAGACCACAGCACCGCCACACGTTCGGATCCGCAATCGTGCGGCTTACATGCGCTCATCACCTGATAAGATTCATCGCCCAGCGTAACGGTTTGCGCAGGGGTATATGTCCCCCCTTTCACCACCCATGCCGGCAGCTTGTGCCCTTTCACCATCTGGTTGAACGCCGCTTTGGTCGTTTCACCTTTTGCCAGGCTGCTGATAGTTACGTCTTCCTGCGCCATGGCGCTGGTTGCAAAGACCAGCGCAGCGACAGCGGTTATTGCCTTATACATCATTCCTCCCGGGCTTATCCTGCCCTTGTTGTTCATCCCCTTAAGAGTGAGCGGCAAGCCTGCCAAATGCAAATCAGATATTTCCAATAACAGCTTTTTTTATCGAAATATTCCGTAGCACGGCAACAGCCTGATAAGGTGTTAAAGTTATTAATCTCTGCAATAAAGGAGTTGACCGCCGTGCCTGGTTTGAAAATTACGCTTTTGCAGCAACCGCTGGTGTGGATGGATGGCCCTGCCAACCTGCGCCATTTCGATCGTCAACTGGAAGAGATTAGCGGGCGCGATGTCATCGTCCTGCCGGAGATGTTTACCACCGGTTTTGCGATGGAAGCCGCGAAACAGTCGCCTTCCCAGGAGGAGGTGATTTCGTGGATGCAAAAGCAGGCACAGCGTACCAACGCCCTGATTGCAGGCAGCGCGGCGCTGCAAACCGATCGCGGCCCGGTGAACCGTTTTTTACTGGTCGAACCGCAAGGCAACGTGCATTTTTACGATAAGCGCCATCTGTTCCGCATGGCGGATGAGCATCACCACTATGAAGCGGGCAACGAGCGCGTGGTGTTTGAATGGCGCGGCTGGCGCATTCTGCCTCTTGTGTGTTACGACCTGCGTTTCCCGGTGTGGTCGCGCAATCGCAACGATTACGACCTCGTCCTGTACGTCGCTAACTGGCCCGCGCCACGTTCCCTGCACTGGCAGGCGCTGCTGGTCGCCCGCGCGATTGAGAATCAGGCATACGTCGCAGGCTGTAACCGTGTCGGCACAGATGGCAACGGCCACCACTACCGCGGCGACAGCCGGGTGATTAACCCTCAGGGCGAGATTATCGCCACCGCCGACGCGCATCAGGCAACGCGCATTGATGCTGAGCTGTCGATGACGGCGTTGCGGGAATATAGAGAGAAGTTTCCGGCATGGCGGGATGCGGATGGGTTTGAGCTGGGGTGAGGGGAAACTCCCCCTAACATTCTAAAACGACAAAGGCCTGAATCATTGCTGATTCAGGCCTTTTGAATAGTGGCGGAACGGACGGGACTCGAACCCGCGACCCCCTGCGTGACAGGCAGGTATTCTAACCGACTGAACTACCGCTCCGCTGTGTTCCCTTGGGAACGAGGCGAATATTACGGGTTACCCTCGAACTCGTCAACGCTTTTTATGATGTTTTGAATCGTTTGCTGCAAAAATCACCCACTTGACTATTTTCACAGCAAAAACAGGCGTTTTACGCTCGCCAGAGGCAGCTTCCACCCTTCTTTTGAACCAGATCGAGACGGGATTCGTGCGCCGCCAGCTCTTCATCGGAGGCAAAAACAACCCGTAGTTTGCTTCCCGCACGGTTTACACGCTGAATGCCAACATCGTTTCGTTGCTGCTGCCCTTCCCCTTCCATCGAAAAAGCCATCGATGTCTGGCCGCCGGTCATCAGCAGATATACATCGGCCAGAATCTGGGCATCGAGCAGAGCCCCGTGGAGTGTACGTTTGCTGTTATCGATTTCGTAGCGTGAGCACAACGCATCAAGGCTGTTGCGCTTCCCGGGGAACATCTTCCTCGCCAACGCCAGGCTATCGGTAACTTTGCAGAAAGTATCCGTTTTCGGAATACCGCGATTCAGCTTGCCGAACTCGTAGTCCATAAAGCCAATATCGAACGATGCGTTATGGATGACCAGTTCCGCTCCACGGATATAGTCCATAAACTCGTCGGCAATCTCGCCAAAGGTCGGCTTATCCAGCAGGAACTCATCGGCAATCCCGTGAACGCCGAACGCTTCAGGATCCACCAGCCGATCGGGCTTGAGGTAAAAGTGGAAGTTATTTCCGGTCAGACGACGGTTGATCACCTCGACGGCACCGATCTCGATGATCTTATGCCCTTCGTAGTGTGCCCCGATCTGGTTCATACCGGTGGTTTCCGTATCGAGGACGATCTGTCGTGTAATTGCAGTGCTCATATCGGTCATTTATGTCAGACTTGTCGTTTACGTGTCGATTTCAATACAGGAAGTCTACCAGAGATGCTTAAACAGGTAGAAATTTTCACCGATGGTTCATGTCTCGGTAATCCAGGGCCTGGCGGCTATGGCGCCATTTTACGCTATCGTCAGAAGGAGAAAACCTTTAGCGAAGGCTATTATCTGACAACCAATAACCGTATGGAACTGATGGCGGCGATTGTCGCACTTGAAGCGCTGAAAGAACACTGTGCAGTAGTATTAAGCACCGACAGCCAGTACGTGCGTCAGGGGATCACCCAGTGGATCCACAACTGGAAGAAGCGCGGCTGGAAAACCGCAGATAAAAAACCTGTTAAGAATGTCGATCTGTGGAAACGTCTGGATGCCGCACTGGGTCAGCATGAAATTCACTGGATGTGGGTAAAAGGCCACGCCGGGCATCCGGAGAACGAACGCTGTGATGAACTGGCACGCGCGGCAGCCTCCTCTCCAACCCAGGAAGATACCGGATACCAGCCAGACGCTTAAGCGTTTGGCTTTTTATATTGCCGCGTCGCGCCCACGGCCTGTGGAATGCGGCTTTTCGCTTTATTCTGCTTCATCGGGTTAAGCGTCAGCGGAATCGTCCGTTTACGCGCTACAATATATTGCACACAGCCCAACGCCGGTAGATGCGTACTCAACAGTTTCCCGCCCTGTTTTGTCCAGGGCAAAACCTGCGCTCTTCCCTGATGCAATACTTCAAAATTAAGCAGTGCCAGCCAGTCCAGCTGGCGCGTCAGAGTAAACATGCGGCTGTTGTAGGGAATTTTGTTGCGCAGCACGGGCACCCACTTTCGCAAGCCGACCAGGCTGATAGGGTTAAAGCTGGTGATAATCAGCCAGCCATCATCAATCAGCACGCGGTCAGCTTCACGCAACATGCGGTGCGGATCTGAACACCAGGGAAGCGTATGCGCCAGCAGGCAGGCATCCACCGACTTCTCGGCAAAGGGTAAATAGAGAGGGTCGGCGTTGACCTGAATCGGGTTGCCCGCCAGCGAGACGTTAACCTGATGTGAGATAGCACAGGCTTCCGTGTTAATTTCTGCGCTCAGGTTCCCAATTTTAAGCAAATGAAAACCATAGAGTTTCGTAAGCCAGGGTTTCAGTTGACGCTCCAGCGCCTCGCGATAATACTCACCCCAGGGCATTTCAGCCCAATGACCGGGCGCTGCGACTGTTTGAGGTATCCTTGCCGGTTTCATCACAACCTTCCGTTCGTTTTAAGAGGTAATTTATGAATCTTAACAGTATTCCCGCGTTTCAGGACAACTACATCTGGGTTCTGAGCGACGACGCAGGTCGCTGCCTGATTGTCGATCCCGGCGAGGCCGCACCGGTTTTGCGTGCAATTAAAGAAAACAACTGGCAACCGGAAGCGATTTTCCTGACGCACCACCATGCCGATCATGTCGGCGGCGTGGCAGAATTGCGCCAGCACTTTCCATATCTTGAGGTTTATGGCCCTGCCGAAACGCAAGATAAAGGAACGACGAAGGTGGTCGCTGAGGGGGATAAAGTGTCCGTTTTCGGACATGAATTTTGTATCATCGCCACGCCAGGTCACACTTTAGGACATATCTGTTTCTTTAACATGCCTTATCTGTTTTGCGGCGACACGATGTTCTCCGGTGGCTGCGGGCGGCTTTTTGAAGGCACAGCAACCCAAATGTATCAATCACTTAAGAAAATAAGCGCGCTTCCTGACGATACGTTAATTTGTTGTGCACATGAGTACACTTTATCAAATATGAAGTTTGCCCTGAGCATCCTACCGCATGATTTGTTCATAAATGAATACTATCGAGAAGTTAAGGAGTTACGTGCTAAAAATCAAAAGACACTCCCCGTTACTCTGAAAAATGAGCGTCGTAATAATATTTTTCTAAGAACAGATGATGTTGATTTTATTAGTGAAATTTCAAAAGAAACAAAATTGCTACAACCTTCTGAGCGTTTTGCATGGTTAAGGGCAAAGAAAGACAACTTCTGATACTTCGCGGTTGCGTTTTGAAAAGTTCGCCGTTATGATCGGTCGTCTTTTAAGCAACTATTGACACACACATGAAGGCAAAAGCGATATTACTCGCCTCTGTCCTGCTGGTGGGGTGCCAGGCGTCAAAGCACGATGGCAATATCCAACAGCACGCACAGAGCCTTTCTGCGGCTAGTCAAGGAGAAGCGGGTAAGTTTGCAAGTCAGGCGCGGTGGATGGACGATGGGACATTCTACGCGCAGGATCAGGACTTGTGGGCTTCCATTGGCGACGAGCTAAAGATGGGAATTCCGGAAAATACCCGGATTCGCGAACAGAAACAGAAGTATTTAAGCAATAAGAGCTATCTCCACGATGTAACTTTACGGGCAGAGCCGTATATGTACTGGATAGCCGGGCAAGTTAAGAAACGTAACATGCCTATGGAACTGGTATTACTACCCATAGTGGAGAGCGCTTTTGACCCGCACGCAACGTCTGGCGCCAATGCCGCAGGCATTTGGCAGATCATTCCGAGCACAGGGCGCAATTACGGTCTGAAACAGACCCGCAGTTACGACGCACGCCGCGATGTTGTTGCCTCCACAACAGCAGCGCTGGATATGATGCAGCGTCTTAACAAGATGTTCGACGGCGACTGGTTATTAACCGTGGCGGCGTACAACAGCGGTGAAGGCCGTGTAATGAAGGCAATGAAAGCGAACAAAGCGCGTGGTAAACCCACCGATTTCTGGTCGCTGCCGCTGCCTCAGGAAACCAAGCTTTACGTACCGAAAATGCTGGCTTTGAGCGATATTCTCAAAAACAGTAAACGTTACGGTGTGCGACTGCCAACACCAGATGAAAGCCGTGCACTGGCGCGAGTACGTCTCGATAGCCCTGTTGACATGAAACAGCTGGCCGATATGGCGGGTATTTCAGTCAACAAGCTGAAGACGTTTAACGCGGGCGTAAAAGGCTCCACGCTGGGCGCAAGTGGCCCGAAGTACGTGATGGTGCCGCAAAAGCATGCTGACCAGCTGCGTGAATCGCTGGCATCAGGTGATATTGCCGCAGTCCAGCCAACGCTGGTTGCTGACAATACGCCATTGCAGAGCCGCAGCTATAAAGTACGCTCAGGTGACACCCTGTCAGGTATCGCATCACGTCTCGGCGTGTCTGCGAGCGACCTGAAACAGTGGAATAACCTGCGCGGCAATAATCTGAAGATTGGTCAGAGCTTAACGGTTGGCGCAGGCAACAGCGCAGCGCAGCTTGCTAAAAACAGCGATAGCATTACCTATCGCGTGCGTAAAGGCGACTCGCTGTCCAGTATTGCTAAACGTCACGGCGTAAACATCAAAGATGTGATGCGCTGGAACGATGATACTGACAACCTGAAACCGGGCGATCAGCTGACGTTGTTTGTGAAGAACAACGACCGTCCCGATTCCTGATCGGCAAATAAGAAAAAAGGCACCGTTATACGGTGCCTTTTTTGTATCTAGCGGGCTTTATGCGCTTCAAACATGATGGTATCGCTGATGAAGGAGCCATCCTCCTGTAACGCATACCACGTTTTCACCTCCGCTGACGCACTCTCCTGATAGAGCCGTATCGCCTCGCACAGCGCCACAGGTGTACGCATACGTTCAACCCATGACGCGAAATTCAGGGGTAATCTGTCGGTAATCAGGTTATCCACCGCCAGCCCCGCTTCTGTCGTCAGCGCCAGCCACTCACCGCTGGAGTAGTTACGAACGTGCGAGGTATCGCGCAGCGCTTCAACCGTTTGCAGCCAGATGTCTCGTACCGGATGGCCCGGTGACATCACATCCATAATAATCAGCGTACCGCCCGGCTTCAGCACTCGCTTGACTTCCCGCAGAGCCTGACCCACATCGTGCCAGTGGTGCGCCGAATAGCGGCTAATCACGACATCAAAACTGGCATCCTCAAAAGGCAATGATTCGGCAAATCCCTGACGTGTTGAGACATTATTCAGCCCCTTATCACGCGCCGCCTGAGCGACCACCGCCAGCATCTGGCTGGATAAGTCATAAGCCGTGACCTGCGCCACTTCACCCGCCGCGACAAAACTGGCGTGTCCCGCGCCGCAGCCTAAATCCAGCAGGTGAGCCTCAGGGAAATCTGCCAGACGGGCTTTCAGACGTTGCAAATCACGGCCAGATGCATGTACCGCACTGGTTAAATAGGCTTGCGCCTGAGAACCGAACTGCTTTTCAACGTTGTCATGGTGGGAATGTGTTGTCATTGTGTTGTCCTTGGTTGTGTTTGAAATTAAGGGCAGCACTGAGGGATCAGGTCTGCCCATGGCAGACCTGACGCACCTCTATTTGACAGGTATGCCGGGACTGAATTCGACGAGTAGCGGGTTATGATCGGAAGCACGCGTCACCAGAACCGATGCATCGTGCACGTTCAAACCACGGTAGAAGACAAAATCGAGCGGACGACCAAACGCGCGACGGCGCTGATCATCAGAAAAACGCACTTCGCGCAGCGACATTTCGCGGGCAAAGCGGTAGAGCGCATTCATGCGCGGACGGCTCCACGCATTAAAATCACCGGCCATAATCACCGGGCCACTGTGATGCGCGATCTGATCGCCAATCGGCAGGAGCTGTTTACTGTAAACATCGACGCCAAGGCTGAAATTCACCGCATGGATATTCACCACCATCAGCAGACGCGAGTCAGGAAGTGGGTAAACGGTTACTAACGCAGATTTTGCCAGGCGCAGAATAGGTTCGCGCTCGCGCAGCGGGCAGCAATAAACAGGTTGTGCAGAAGAAAGCGTCATCACACCAGAGGGATGCTGTGGCAGGACGAATGCAGGAACCTGATCCGCGGCTAAATAGTTAGTGGTCGCAAACTTCACCAGCTCGGGCGTCGTTTGCGCTTCCTGAAGGAGCATCAGGTGGGCATCTTTACCAAAATTTTTCAGCACCGACAGCCATTCGGCACGCTGCTGCTTGAAGATATTCCACACCAGAACGCGAATATTTTCTTCAGTACTTAATGGTGCACCTGCGGGCAGTGCCTGCCCCATACCTGCATACATCCCAGGCGGAGGCAAAATTCGCTCCGCTGGTTGACCGGCGATGTAACGCATAGCATAGGTATTTTTTCGCACTTTCTTTTTTTGACCTCAATAAACAAAGAACCAACCTGTTACCAGGATGGTTCTTCAGTTATAGGGATTTTTGCTCACAGTTTCAACGCTAATCGCGATAAAGCTGTGTGAACTTCTGTAAGCAAGCGCTTACTCGTTTTGTATTAGCCTAATACCAGGCGATGTGTCTTATCCAGACGACCGCTCAGGGCAATCAGCAACAATGCCACCAGAACAATCACTGCGCCAATCCATGGGGTTTGCGCCAGACCATAATGCTCCACCGTTTGGCCGCCGATAACAGAGCCCAGCGCGATGCCAATGTTGAAGGCTGCGATATTAAGGCCGGACGCCACATCAACCGCTGAAGGCGTATACTCTTCAGCTTTCTGTACAACATAGACCTGCAGACCCGGAACGTTGCCAAAAGCAAATATCCCCATCACCAGCACCGTCGCCAGCGCAGCATACTGAGTCGAGGCGGTGAACTGAAACACCAACAATAAAACCATCAGTGCAGCGAAGATAAATTTTAGCGCCGGTACCGCACCATGTTTATCAGCCAGTTTACCACCCCAGATATTGCCAATTGCGACGGAAACGCCGTATCCCAGCAGGATCCAACTCACCGCGCCTGGTGTAAAACCAGCCAGGTTCTGCATCATCGGCGCAAGGAAAGTGAACGCGGTAAATACGCCACCGTAGCCGAGTGCAGTTACCGCATAAATCATCAGCAGACGTGGATGCGTCAGCACCTTAACCTGTTCACGCAGACTGGCTGGCGCACGGCTGGGAATATTATTTGGCACCAGAATCGCACTGGCAATTAAGGCAATCACACCCAGCGCGGAGACCGCAAGGAACGTTTCACGCCAACCGAAGTGTTGACCAATAAACGTGCCTAACGGTACCCCGGTAACCAGCGCGACCGTGAGCCCGCCAAACATAATAGCAATCGCAGATGCAGCTTTCTCTTTCGGCACCAGACTGGTGGCGATCGTGGAACCAATTGAGAAGAATACGCCATGCGCCAGGCCCGTCATCAGGCGAGCCAACACCAACGTGGCATAACCCGGCGCCTGCCAGGCCAGCAGGTTACCGAGGGTAAACAGCACCATCAGCCCCAGCAACAGCTGTTTGCGCGGCAGTTTACCGGTGAGCGCGGTCAGAACCGGTGCGCCAATGGCAACACCTAATGCATAGATAGACACCAGCAGGCCGGCGGATGGCAGGGAGATAGATAACTGTTCAGCAATGGTTGGCACCAGTCCAACAATGACAAATTCCGTTGTGCCTATCGCAAAAGCACTGATAGTCAACGCAAGTAACGCCAGAGGCATAATTTACTCCACATCATTCAGTATTAAGATGACATGAAGTATGCCGGGATGTTTTAATAACAAAAACCATCAAAATCTCAATTGAATTTTGCATCAGGTGCAACAATGAAAGCTACCTCAGAAGAAATTGCCATTTTCGTTGCCGTCGTCGAGAGCGGCAGCTTCAGCCGTGCGGCGGAGCAGCTTGGCCAGGCCAACTCGGCGGTCAGCCGGGCCGTAAAAAAACTCGAGTCTAAGCTGGGTGTTGGCCTGCTCAACCGAACGACGCGCCAGCTCAGCCTGACAGAAGAAGGCGAGCGCTATTTCCGACGTGTGCAGGTAATTCTGCAGGAGATGGCGGCCGCTGAAGACGAAGTAATGGAGACGCGCCGCGTACCGCGCGGGGTGCTACGTGTGGATGCCGCGACGCCTGTGACACTCAATTTTCTGACGCCGTTGATTAAGCCCTTTCGCGAACGCTATCCGGAAATCACGCTTTCTTTGGTCTCCTCGGAGACGTTTATCAATCTGATTGAGAGAAAGGTAGATGTGGCCATTCGCGCGGGGGCGTTAAGCGATTCCAGCCTGCGCGCCAGGCCGCTATTTACCAGTTATCGTAAGATAGTCGCCTCGCCGGACTACATCGCGCGTCATGGCAAACCGGAAACCGTTGCCGAACTTAAGGATCATCTGTGCTTAGGCTTTACTGAACCAGCCACGCTGAATACCTGGCCGGTCTCCTGTTGCGATGGTCAGTTGCATGAAATTACCAGTGGGCTGTCGTCCAATAGTGGAGAAACCATTAAACAGCTCTGCCTGAACGGGAATGGAATTGCGTGTCTGTCGGATTATATGATTATGAAGGAGCTGGAGCGGGGAGAATTCGTGGAGTTGCTCGCCGAACATCGCGTGCCGGTCGAGATGCCGTTTAGCGCGGTATATTACAGTGATAAAGCAGTGAGCCCGCGGATCCGGGCCTTCATTGATTTCCTGAGTGAACATGCGGGCAGCTTTGCCGCCCGCACGCAGGAGAGTTAATCCCAGTTCGGCGCCAGGCCGTCCGGGCTGACCAGGCGGTCATTGCAATCCAGTGCAGCGATCGCTTTTTTGTCTTCAGCATCCAGTTGCAGATCCAGCGCCAGCAGGTTACTTGCCAGGTTTTCACGTTTGGTAGAAGAAGGAATAACCGAGTACCCCTCCCCCATCGCCCATGCCAGAATCACCTGTGCTGGTGTAGCATTATATTTTGCGGCAATACGCACAATGGTTTCATCTTTCAGCGCTTTACCATAAGCCAGGGTCATATACGAGGTGATGTGAATACCGTGCTCACTCGCCCAGTCCACCACTTTCCGGTTTTGCAGGTACGGGGAAAGCTCAACCTGATTGGTCGCGATATTCTCGGCGCCAACTGCAGCGATCGCTTTCTCCATCAGCGGGATCGTAAAGTTAGAGATACCAATTTCCCGCGTCAGGCCCTGTTTTTTTGCTTCCAGCAACGCGTGCATGAACTCGTCGACAGAAACAGCATCGTTTGGCGATGGCCAGTGGACCAGGGTTAAATCGACATATTCTGTGCGTAGCTTTCTCAGACTCTCTTTGAGGCTGGGGATAAGCTTCTCTTTGCTCAGATTCTCAGTCCAGATCTTGGTGGTGATAAAGATCTCTTCACGTGGTACGTTGCTTTCAGCAATCGCCTGACCCACGGCGGCTTCGTTATCGTAGATTTGCGCAGTATCGACGGCACGATAACCAAGTTCCAGCGCAGTTTTTACCGAAGCGATGACCACGTCATCTTTCAGACGGAAAGTACCAAGACCAAATGCAGGGATAGACATAGTGTTCCTCTTTAATCCTTTGTTTTGATAGTAAAGAGGATTATGGCGATGCAGATGGGAGAGAAAAAGAGTGAAAAATGCAGAGGATTTTTGCTAAAAACGCAATAATCAGTCAATAAACGAAAAAAAGCCCTGAGCGTTAACTCAGGCCTTCTTAATAAGTGGCGGAATGGACTGAGCCAGAATTTAAGCTCTAAACGGCTGAAAAAAAAAACAACATCGCCGTGACTGCTTTCACTGTGGGGGCTAATTATAGGCCCAATTTCAAAACCTGCAGCTATAACCTGTTTTACGCTGTTTAATCGCGAAAATTTTAGACGCCGCAGACATTCCTGATACTCACCGGGACATCACGCAGTGTCACCCGCATCAGCCACGCTTCCTTTATACACATGGTACAGAACTTACTGCCGGGCAGCATCGTGCAATCTACCAATCTTTTATGTCGTTGAGTTTATCTGTTTTCTGGCAGCCTGTCGCATATCTGTGCGTCTGAATCTGGCTCAACTGGAACAGTTTGTTGCTACATTTATGTACAACACCATGAAAACCGCCTGTAATGCATCCTGAGCCAGGGCAAGATTACGAAAGCCCGCTCCCAGCGAGGACTGACGCGAGGTAGTCTCTGTCCATAGCTGCTTTTCGCATCTTACGTCTTAGCCCTGCCTTGAATACCTTATGATTCGTCAAAATATTAATCGCAATATATCTTATCCCTGAAAATAACTCCGCTGCGTTCCCTCTTCTTATTTTGCAGTCATCTTCATTCATTACCACGTCCAGGCGCCAGTGCAGCTTATTCTCCACGTGCCAGTGATTTCGGATCGCTGTCGCAAACTTCTCTGCACTTAAATCAGCAGAACTGATATAATATCTGACCACCATTTCTGGTTCTTTCTTTTTTTCTGCTATTATTGAGCGAAATGACACTGCCACGCATAATTTCTTCAGCCCTTTCCATTCAAACGTGAAATAAATAAGGTCATCAGGGACGTCGCAAACAATATGAAGACGAGTTTCTTCTCTACCGTGACTCTTTTCACTTATTGCATAACTGTCATATTCAGGATTATTCAATTCTTTAAGCGGAAATTTTTCCTCAAAGGCTTTACAAAGCCGCCCCTGATTTACTTTTACTGCGAATAAGTAATCACCGCCCTGTTTTTGTATCTTCTCTGCAATATCTTTCTGACATCCCATCGCATCGGTTTTGATGGTTTTTCCCTTAATATCCCTCATGTTAAGAAGTTCAGGGATGGCGGTGATTTCATTGGATTTCTCATCCATTTTGATCTGCCCCAGGACCAGACAGTACATCGTCGAGAACGCACTGATAACATGAATTGCCCCTCTGCGACGGCTTTTATCATAAGAGTGTCGAAGTGTTTTCCCATCAATTGCGATAATGTCTTTATCATTTGAACAATGACAATCACGCACCCAGTTAATAAAACATTCGTGAAATTTGTAGGACTGATACAGGATAAAACTCTGGCTATTGTGTCATGAACTGGAATACCGTTTTCAAAATCACCATATTGCTTCAGGAAATCAAGATGTGTCTCGCCAAAATCTTCTATATCTTCCCAGCCTTCTGCACCAGAGATTACGGAAAAATAGTCAGAAGCAAAATATCAGATAATTTATATTCTATCTTCCAGGCTTGTCTGCAATCAGGAATAATAGAAATATGTTCCATTAGCTTTCCAAGATCCATTTTGTTCTCTTTATTTATACAGGAGTTTATTTGATCATATATGACGTTTGAAGGACAGTTCCAGCTATTAAGGAAGATCTTAATTCCTGAACATAAAATGCTAATTATTTAGTACAAAAAACATTCGTTACGTGATCTTTCCCTGGTGCCTGATCCTGATTGCAGAGCACGACGAGGAGTAGGAACTGAGGAAGGAACTTTATCAGGTTAAACAGGTGGTTAAGGGGATGAAGAGCGGGATATCCGGCGTACTGCGTGAAGTCTAAAAATAAAACCGGGATGAATTAAATCGTCCCGGTTTTAATAAATCAAAGTATATATGCAATCATTTTTTTATTAATACTTTCTGAATCTAAATTCATAATATCCGACAATTTAATCATCATGTTTAAAATGTCATTATTTATGCTTTTATCTTCTTCAATTATAATATCGATCACAGTATCTAACGCCAAGCCATATTCATTATATTTAATAAATTCAATAACCTCATCAAGTTCTGTTTGCGTGAAACATGTTTTCAACATATCTATTAGCTCAAATAACTTAGATTCTATTTCTTTATATTTTATATCCATTAGCGAGGATTCCTGGGAACGTTTGTTGGGAAGCCGGATACAATATCACCATTTTTTTCTTGAACTACTCTAATATCAATACCGTCTCGTGTTCCATTTGTAACCGTTCTTCCTCCACGTCCTGTCGTAGATGTCAGTGAAGGATCTGTAGCTATATCTGAAACTTCGTGCATTATTTTGTCATCAGACCATCCCGCCGGAAATTCACTTTTACCGGGATGCCCTGTGCCAGGACGATGACCACCACCTGTCGCATCACCATCTAAAATATGTCTACGGCGTTGAGGGCTGGCAAGATCTACATAATTATCTAAATCATTATTTCCAGTCGTTTTGCATAACCCAAGCGGATCTATATATTTTAGAGGATTAGGCGCATAAGCATATAAGTTTAACCCGCCCCGCAGCCCTATCGGGTCCGGACTTAAATACTGCCCCGTTCCGGCGTCGTAGTAGCGGTGTAAATTATACCACAGCCCGCTCTCTTCATCCTGCCATTGCCCTGCAAAACCCGCATCGCAGCTTTCACGCCCGTTATCCGGCGAGTCGTTCGCTGCCAGCCCCCACAGGGTGCGGTGTTTCGTCCACACCTTCTGCCCGTTCGCGCTGTACATCTCCTGCGGTGCACCGTCCGGGCCGGTTACTATCGGGTAAAAATGGCTCCGGTCATCATTCGCCGCCCGGCTTTCCTTCGCCAGCAGTTCAAACCCGCCACGGTAGTGCCACTGCTCCCGCAACGCCGGGCTGCCGTCCGCGTACCGTTTCTCACTGGCGGAAAGCGCCATGCCCAGCCACTGGTAGCGTACTTCGCTGATGGCGTGCGGGTGTCGTTTCCACGCCGCCCGGATAACGCAGCGTTTTGCAGTTCGTCTGCCAAAGGCGTCGTAGCTGTACTGCCATACCTCACCATCTGGGGTCTTTATCTCGCGCAGACGGTCGAAGTCATCCCAGCGGTAGCGCCACTCCTGTGGGCGGAAGCCGCGTTTGTGTTCGGTGCGCTTTATTACCCTGCCGCAGGCGTCGTATTCGTAGCGGCTGTCGCCCGCCTGGTTCACGCATTCATTACTGTACTGGTGCTGCGACAGAATGCCTTTTATCCGGCTTTCCGCTATCTGCTCGTTTACGGTATAGCGGTAGCGTTCTTCCTGCGCCGGGCCACCGGCGTCCAGTCGCAGTACGCTGGTTATCTGGTCGCGGGCATCATACTGATAGCGCGTTTCCCGCTCCGTGCGCGTTTGTTAGAAATCAAAAAATATCGATAAAGAATCCCTTTATTTTTTTTCAAGCAACTCCTCATAAAGCCACATAATTAACCATTTACTATTTCTTGAATGTTCTAGCATATAATGTCCAGACAAATATTTAACAAATTCGCCATCATGAAGAGAAATATTTTTATTCATACTATCAGAAAATATATTCAGAGTCCCTGACTGTACAAAAATATATCCCGTCATCATTGTCGTAGGTAAAGACAGCGCAGTTTTGTGAATTTTACTAACAATTCTTGAATTATTTTCATTTAAACCAACTATTAATCTAACATTATCTTCAGTGAGAGGAACGTCAAAATAATCCGACCACTTATAGATATGAAAGTCACTTAAATTTAGAAAAAACTCGCTCATATCATTCTCATATAAAAACTCAAGGAAAAACAACCCCGTATTCTTCAAACGCAGCTCTAGCCGCTGCTTCAGATGCAGCGTTCTGAGTTCCAGTATTTCCGAAATGATAATGACCACTGTGAGGGGCTATATCAGTACCGAATCTTCCATTCACAACAGTAGCCTCTCCCGCCGCAAGAACTGGTTTTCCATTTGCAATTGCAGCATGAGAAATTTCTATCCCATCTTGCATTTTTGGTGCAGTTAATAGAGTGCCATCTTCAAGAAGGACATACTTTATATCGCCAGCTTCATCAGCCATATCTGCGAAACGTGGGTCTGATGGTTTCATCGGTTCAACACCGGCCTCTCTCATTGCAGCCAATTCCTCATCTAAATGTTCCGGTAATTGATTTTTAAACGGGCACCCAATAAAACCCCACGGATCACACCATCCCACCGGGTCGTGTACATACGACTGAGTATTTAACCCGCCCGCCAGTTTTAGTGGGTCCTGGCTTAAATACTGCCCCGTTCCGGCGTCGTAGTAGCGGTGTAAATTATACCACAGCCCGCTCTCTTCATCCTGCCACTGGCCCATGAAACCCGCATCGCAGCTTTCACGCTCACTGTCCAGCAAGTCGTTTGCGGCCGGAAGCCCCCACAGGCTGCGGTGTTTCGTCCACACCTTCTGCCCGTTCGCGCTGTACATCTCCTGCGGCGCACCGTCCGGGCCGGTCACTATCGGGTAAAAATGGCTCCGGTCATCATTCGCCGCCCGGCTTTCCTTCGCCAGCAGTTCAAACCCGCCACGGTAGTGCCACTGCTCCCGCAACGCCAGGCTGCCGTCTGCATACCGTTTCTCACTGGCGGAAAGCGCCATGCCCAGCCACCGGTAGCGTACTTCGCTGATGGCGTGCGGGTGTCGTTTCCACGCCGCCCGGATAACGCAGCGTTTTGCAGTTCGTCTGCCAAAGGCGTCGTAGCT